>NZ_JBQFLR010000009.1:0-139771 GCF_056531345.1 Ruegeria sp. N7
CACTGGATATTCCAAGCTTCGCGCCGATCTCCTGGATCGGCTTCTTATTCGCTTCACGCGCAATTTCGATGTCGGATTTATAGCTCATTGGCCGGGGTCCTTGATTGAATACCGTGCAAAACCGACGTCTAACGTCGGCGCTACGCATTCCATACCCTTGTGTACAATCTGATTAGCCATGGATTCCGACATTCTGGCGTCGCGAAGCGTCGTCAGGGCACTTCATCTATAACTAATAGGAAACCTGCATATTTTCAGGGCTCCAGGCTGGCTGGTCTGGAACAAAGAGCTTGAGGTGATCGCCCAGTTGAATGCGCCCGGGACGTTCGACCCAGCCCGTGACACCCCGGCGTCCGACGGCAGCAGGTTTTAACCCTGCACCATACCCCTGATGATCCGCTTCGATTTCGCGACCGGGCAATACGCAGGGTGCGTTTTCCATATCCACAGTGATCGTCAGCCCGTTGACCGCCTGAATACGCGAGGACGGCGGAATGTGCGAGAAATCCGGAATACCTTTCAGCACTATGGATGCGCCCAGATAAGACGGGTCAAGCTGGTCCAGCCCCATGTTCTGCGCGATCTGCTGCAACTCTTCCAAGGACAGCACCGACAGTTGACGAACATTGCGGATTTCAGTGCCCTTGGGATAGAGATTCGAGACCCGAACACAGGACGCACGGTTCAGACCTTCGTGCCGCTCGCCTTTCACACCCTCAAACCCAAGATCCAGCAACTCAACGGGCTTGGCACGAAGCGATCCGCCGGCAGGAACAAGGCCCAGCCAAAGAACTTCGGCTGCAAATTCGGTTTCCCGCAAAAACGGCATACGTGCTTCCCTTCCCATTGGTGTCTGCCAGCGCATAATGCTCAGTAACGCTCTGATGGAAAGAGAAAAACCCGGGTCAGAGCCCGGGTTCTTGCTGGTTATGCTGTCGGTTCAGGTTCCATCCCGCCCTCAGGCGGTGATTTCTTTGCCTTGGTCTTGGGGATGGCTGTCACGCTGGGCGCACTGCCCTCGTCCGACTTGTCGTTCCGGTCATCACTGTCGCCGGGCGACTCCCCGTTCATGACGCGTTTGATTTCGTCACCGGTCAGTGTTTCGTATTCCAGCAGCCCTTGGGCCAGACGCTCCCATTCCTCGTTCTGATCGGTCAGAATCTTGTGCGCCTGTTCATAGCCTTGCTGGATCAGACGCTTTACCTCTTCTTCAATCAGTTCCTTGGTATGAGCCGATACCGAGAACCCGGCAGTATTGCCCTGGTATCCCTCATGCGCCTCGGCATAGTCGATATTGCCGACCTTGTCCGACATACCCCAGCGCATCACCATGGCGCGTGCCAGTTGGCTGGCCTGCATGATGTCCCCGGCAGGACCGTTCGACACGTGATCTTCGCCATACTTGATGACTTCGGCAGCTTTCCCCGCCATGGTCATCGCCAGCTTTTGTTCGCACTCATCCCGGTGATAGTTCAGGCGATCCATTTCCGGCAGCGAAACCACCATACCCAGCGCACCCCCGCGCGGTATGATGGTCGCCTTGTAGACCGGATCGCACATGGGCAGAGACAGACCAACAACAGCATGACCCGCTTCGTGATAGGCAGTTTTTTCCTTCTGATCCTGCGTCAGCACCATCGAGCGGCGCTCGGCCCCCATCATCACCTTGTCCTTGGCGTTTTCAAAATCTTCCATGGTGACAAAGCGACGACCCACGCGCGCGGCCATCAACGCGGCCTCGTTCACGAGGTTGGCCAAATCCGCACCCGAGAAGCCGGGCGTACCGCGCGCGATGATGCGCAGATCGACATCGGGGCCCAGCGGCGTCTTGCGTGCGTGAACGCCCAGAATTTTCTCGCGGCCCTTGATGTCCGGGTTGCCGACTGTGACCTGACGGTCGAACCGGCCCGGTCGCAGCAGCGCGGGGTCCAGAACGTCCTTGCGGTTTGTCGCTGCCAGAATGATTACACCTTCGTTGGCCTCAAACCCGTCCATTTCGACCAGCAACTGGTTGAGCGTTTGTTCCCGCTCGTCGTTGCCGCCACCATACCCGGCGCCGCGATGACGACCCACAGCGTCAATTTCATCGATAAACACGATACAGGGCGCGTTCTTTTTCGCCTGCTCGAACATGTCACGCACGCGGGACGCACCCACACCAACGAACATTTCGACAAAATCCGAACCCGAGATGGTGAAGAACGGCACGCCCGCCTCACCCGCAATGGCACGGGCCAGAAGCGTCTTACCGGTACCCGGAGGGCCAACCAGCAGCGCGCCCTTGGGGATCTTGCCACCAAGGCGGCTGAACTTCTGCGGGTTTCGCAGGAATTCGACAATCTCTTCCAGCTCTTCCTTGGCCTCGTCGATACCGGCAACATCGTCAAAGGTCACGCGGCCATGCTTTTCGGTCAGCATCTTGGCCTTGGACTTGCCAAAGCCCATCGCGCCACCTTTGCCGCCGCCTTGCATCCGATTCATGAAATAGACCCAGACACCGATCAGCAGCAGGAAAGGCAGCAGCGTGATCAGGAACGACTGAAAGCCTGATTGCTGTTGTTTCACGGCCTGGACTGGTATGTTTTCCTCGATCAGAAGCTTGGTCACTTCGGCGTCGCCGGGTTTGATCGTGACATAGCTGGCACCGCTTTGCAGGGTATAGCGAATCTGCTCACCATCCAGGGTCACATTCTTGACTTCACCGCTCTGGACGGCACCGACAAAGTCGGAATAGGTTTTCTCGTTGCTCTGAAGCGTTCCGCCCGGTCCACTGAACAGATTGAACAGTGCAAGGATGAGCAGGAACAAAACGACCCAAAACGCGATATTGCGAGCGTTGCCCAAGGAAATTCTCCTAAAAGTTCCGGCAGGTGAGACGCTGCCAAGTTACCTCTTAAAATAGAGAGGATTGTCGTATGTTCAATGCGATAAAAAAGATGTGTGGAACTCGGGCCAATCTGACGCAAGACTGGCATGCCAACCATTCGCGAGACCCGCAAGCGGGGCGGCCAGCACCCTATCCGCATTCCAAACCGCAGGCGTCGCTGTCAAAGCTATCCTGGGACGCCCGGTTGCACGCCACTCGGGCACCTGTTGCAACCCCTCACCGCCCAAAGCGCGGATTTCTGCGCCCATTATTGCCGGTCCGCTGAGCCGCCATTTGCCATCCCACACAGCACTGGGCGCCGCGATCTGAGATTTCACGGCATTAAATTCCCTGCAAATCCAAACACTCCCGCCTTGTGGAACAATCAGACAACCGCCCACTGACCCCGATTGCCCATTCGCAACTGCATCCATTGCCTGATCCACGGCCGCCTGACGCGGGGGATAACCCGACCCGGCAATCCACGAGAGGATTCCCAGCAGGACACGACGCCGAATCTCAAGGGGCAACGCGGCAAATCCGGCCCGGTTCACCCTCACGTCACTTTGATCCACCTGCGCCACGGACCCTGCGGATTCTTGCGCACAGACGCCAAGTGCCGTGTGTGCCTGCGCCAGATTGTCCGCTACGCGGGACAATGAAAGCGCATCAATTCCCAAAGGTTCCAGCCCACCCAAAGCTTCGCGCGCCTTGATCCGATCGAAACGGGCATCCTGATTCGAAGGATCGTCCACCCATGCTACGCCAGCCTCAGTCAGATGGGTGCGCAGCTGTTCACGGGTGATCCCCAGCATCGGACGCAGCAACGTCAGACCCCGCTGTTTCCGAATAGCCGACATGCCGGACAGGCCCGTGACCCCGGATGATCGGCCCAACCGCATCAGCAGTGTTTCCGCCTGATCATCTGCGGTGTGGCCCAGCGCAATGGCATCGATTCCGCGGCCCTTTGCCCATTCGGATAATAATTCATACCGCGCCTGACGTGCCCGGTCCTGCAAGTTACCGGTTCTGTCCCATCCCGACCAACGCAGCGTATCATGAGACATCCCCAACGCAGCAGCCTGCCGGGATACCGTTTCGGCCTCGCGCGCGGATTCGGGTCGCAAACCGTGGTCGACCGTGGCAACGAAAAGGGTGATGGCCTCATCTTGCGCCACCTGATGCAAAAGATGCATCAAGGCGACGGAATCCCCGCCTCCCGAAACTGCAATCCCCAACTTGCGCGGAAGTGTTTCGGGTAGCCGGGCGCGCAGGTCTGCAAGTAGTTTGCCGGAGTGATGGTTCAAGTACATCCCAACGCGGTCATCTCCTGCGTGGCGTTCGAAAACTCTGGCGCAGAAGGAAAGCGTACTCCGACCTCATTAAGCGTGATGCAGGCCTGATCGGTCTGTCCCAAACGGCCAAGCGCCGCGCCCAGTTCGTACAGCGCCTCGGGTGCAAATGCGCCCTCGGAATCACCCGTGAAGCTGGCCAGAAATGCCCGGGCCGCTTCGCGTGTGTCGCCAATCCCTTCTAGGGCATGACCGCGTTTCAGGTTGGCTTCGGGCGCCAGCGGACTGCCGGGATAGCTTGTTTCAAACTGCGCAAACAACGTGGCAGCAGTCTGGAAATCGCCGTCGGCCAACGCTTGCGAAGCTGCGTCAAAATCAGCGCGTTCACCTATGGCCAGTTCACCATGATCAGTTGCCGTTGGCGTTTCGACACTTGTTGGCCCGGTTATAGCAGTGGCCGTGTCACCACCAAGTGTCGAGGTCTCACCCAACGTCGACAAATCGCCGCCTTCCAGTTCAACCAGCCTGAACTCAAGGTCACCGATTCGGTTGGTGCCGTCAGTGACAATGTTCTGCACCCGCTGGTTCAATTGCTCGGTCTGGCGGGTCAGGCGCTGCAATTCGGCCTCGATGGCATCCACCCGTTCAAGGACCGAACTGCCGGACAGGTTTGGTGCGGGCGAACCCGTAGTGGAAAACTCGCGCTTCAAACGCTGAATTTCCACATGCAATACCGTCAGTTCCTGACGGATATCCGCAAGGGTCTGTTGATCCTGTGCCTGTGCAACACCAGCCGTCGCCACAACCGCCGCCAAAACCCATCCTGCAATGCGCATCATCTTACCCCAGAGTTGACCCGGTCAGAACCGTTACTGCACGACGGTTCTTGGAATAACATTCCTCGGTGCTGCAAATCTCGATCGGGCGTTCCTTGCCATAGCTCACGGTGTTCAGGCGGCTGCCCGCGACGCCCCGCGAAATCAGGTACTCACGCGCAGCGTTCGCCCGGCGTGCGCCCAGTGCAAGGTTGTATTCCCGCGTGCCCTGCTCATCAGCGTGACCTTCGATCGTTGCGACAAAATCCGGATTGGCCAGCAGCCAGTCCGCCTGCCCCTGCAACACTGTTTGCGCCTCGGGCGACAGCGTCGACTGGTCAACGGCAAACAGGACACGGTCCCCGACCGTTTGCTGGAAATACGCGGGTGAGCGTGGATCACTCGGTGATCCGGGGACAATGGATCCTACGCCACTGCCACTACCGCCACCCAAGGCAGAGGGGTCATTGTTTGTGCAGGCGGCGATCACACTCAGCGCGCCCAGCGCCAGAACTTTGCTCAATACGTTCATTTCAGGTGCCTCGTGTTATGTTTATTGCCGCCTGTCTACCACAGGGACGATTTGTTGTGAACTTTGCTGCGATCAATTCTGCAATGGACCCCAGGACGGATCGCTGCCGCCGTCCGGTGTACGTACCGGGCGCAGGTTCCTACCCGAGATATCCACCGAGTAAAGCGATGCCCTACCACTGGCCCCCTGCGTTTCGCGGGTAAACATAATGACCCGGCCATTGGGCGACCACGTGGGGCCTTCATCCAGGAAAGAGGCTGTCAGCAAACGTTCTTCTGACCCGTCGATGCGCATCACGCCGATATGGAACCGGCCCTGGTTCTGCTTGGTAAAGGCGATCAGGTCGCCGCGCGGTGACCAGACCGGGGTACCATAGCGGCCCGCGCCAAAGCTGATCCGCGTGGCCTCGCCCCCGTTTGCTACCATCACGTACAATTGCGGTGCGCCGGAGCGGTCGCTTTCAAAGACGATCCGGCTGCCATCAGGTGAATAGCTGGGGGCCGTTTCAATTGCAGGCGTGTTGGTCAGGCGCGTACTTTGCCCCGAGGCGATATCCATCTTCCACAGATCGGTATTGCCGCCCTGAATCAGCGAATAGACAATCGACCGGCCATCCGGCGAGAACCGTGGCGAAAAGCTCATCGTCCCGTCCTGCGTCTTCAGTTCCCGCGGTTTCGGGCGCCCGACTTCAGTCACGTATATGCGCGGGCTGCCGCTTTCATAACTTGTATAAAGCAGCCGGTCACCGGTGGGGGAGAAACGGGGCGCCAGAACGATTGCGGCGCTGTCAGTCATGTACTGCACATTCGCGCCATCGTAATCCATGATCGCCAAACGCTTCAGGCGCTGGTCCTTCGGCCCGCTTTCCGAAACAAAGGCAACGCGGCTGTCAAAATAACCGCCTTCACCTGTGATCCGGCTATAGACCTGATCGGCCACTTTATGCGCCATGCGCCGCCACCCGTCGGTGGTACCTGCTAGCTGAAGACCATTGCCCAGTTCCTGGCCCGAAAACACATCCCACACCCGGAACCGAACCGTCAGTTTCTGACCGGACACATTGACAGCGCCCGTGATCAGCGCGTCAGCGTTGATCGCCTTCCAATCCGCAAACTGAACCGGAGCTTCGAAGCTGCTGACCCGGCTGATGAACGCATCCGAGGAGATTTCGCGGAACAACCCGGTCCCGGTCAGGTCAGCCGCCACCACGCGCGAGATATCCTGCGCGAACTGTGCTGCGGCCGGACTGTCCGGCACAAAATTCGGAACGGCAAAGGGCAAGGGTTCGATAATCCCCTCATCCAGTTCCAGACGCAAAGGCCCGTTCTGTGCATAAACCGGCGCAGACATCAGTGTCAGGCCGACAAAGAGGCTGGTCAGAAGCTTCATCATTTGATCCGCATCCTCTCGGGGTTAAATGTAATCTCAACATCCTGCCAATGTTCGTATTTGTCAGCAGGCAAATCATATCCTTTGGCCCCGCAGCGCAAAATAGCGCGTCGCGCAGCCTCGTAGGCCTGTTTAACGGCTCCTGCCGAGCCGCCAGAGCTGTCCAGCATCCGAACACTGCCGCCGACGACCGTACCATCGCGGTTCAGTGAGAACGCAATAACAACCACAGTGTTCAGCGCATCCGTGGACAAGGAACCCACATTCCAACATCCAGAGACAGCCAGTCGCATCGCGTCTTTCTCTCCGCTGGTCAGCGGTGGGCCAGAAGGTTCGGACCCGCTGCCCAAGGCTTCGGCCAGGGCGTCGTTGATTGCCGTTTCATCGGTTTGTTTTTCCGGTTCCGCGGTCGCCTCAGGCGTTTTGGCCACAACGGGTTCCTGCGGCGGGTTTGGCCGGTTTGGACGCACGCGCGGCCGCGGAGATGTCAGGGGCGACTGTTCCTTGGCTTCCTCGGCCTCAGTCACAATCTCCGGGGCTGCCTCTTGCGGCGCGGTCTGATCCTGCTGTTCCTGCTGAACTTCTGCGCCTTCATCCAGGGATACCGGCGGCGTTTCAAAATCATCAGGCTTTGCCTCGGGCGGCGGCGGAGCTATCGCCTCGGGCGCGACGCGATCTGATGGGCGCGGCTGTGCCTCCGGACCGGGCGGCGCAGGCTGTGCAACAGGTTCGACCTGAGGTTCCGTCAGAACCGGAGGCTCGTCAGGAACCTCGGGTTCAGGCGGCGCTTCCACGATGATGGGCTCTGGCTCTGGTTCCGGTTCAGCCGGTGCAACAGGTTCAGGGCGGGGCTGTTCGTCACTCTCGGGTTCCGGCGGCTTGGTCACAGCCTCCGGCTCGGGCGGCTGCTGCAACGCGGTCGGCACTTCGGGGAGTTCCGGCGCATCCCGCTGGGCCGTCATGGCCGCGAATTGTTCAGCCGTGATCACAGAGACATCCTGCACAGCCATCGGCAACGGTTCGGACCGGAAGGTGCCGCCGAACATTGCCCATCCGATCAGGCTGACATGCGCAATCGCTGAAATCTTGGTGCCGGTATCCACCGTGCGACCTCACTCTCCACCTTCATCCAGCGTCGGCCCGCCGGTATCGGTCACAAGGCCAACGTTGGAAAACCCGCCCGCGTTCAGCGCACCCATGACCTGCATCACCTGTGCATAAGGGATTGCGCCATCGGCCCGCAGGAAAACCCGGTCGCTGCTCCGCTCTGCCGCAATGGCACGCAGCTTGCCAATCAACTCTTCGCGCAACACGTCGGTGGTCTGGATCTGCACGCGGCCGTCTGCGGTCAGGGTCACGGTCAAAGGCTCTTCGTTGTCGCCGGGCAGCGCACTGGCTGCGGTCTTGGGCAGATCGACCGGAACACCGACCGTCAGCAATGGCGCGGCCACCATGAAGATGATCAGCAACACCAGCATGACATCCACGAAAGGTGTCACATTGATCTCGGCCATCGGCTGCGCGCGACCGCGACGCCGACCACGCCTGCGCCCATTGCCGTTCGAAGATTGCTGGATCGCAGCGCCCATCGTCAGCTGTCCAACTGGCGCGACAGAATGGTTGCGAATTCATCCGCAAAGGCTTCATAGCCGCCAACGATCCGGTCACTATCGGCGCTGAGTTTGTTATAGAAAATCACCGCCGGGATCGCCGCCAAAAGGCCCAACCCTGTCGCCATCAACGCCTCTGCAATACCGGGGGCCACAACGGCAAGGTTGGTGTTTTGCTGTTCGGCAATCTCGATGAATGCATTCATGATGCCCCAAACGGTGCCAAACAGCCCGATAAACGGAGCCGTGGAGCCGACAGTTGCCAGAATGGGAAGACCTTTTTGCAGGGTTTCCGCCTCTTTCGCGATGGCGACATCCATCGACCGGTCGATCCGCGCGGTTGCCCCGGCAATCAGCCCGCCATCATTGCGATGCGACCTGCGCCACTCGATCATGCCTGACGCAAAGATCTTTTCCGAGCTGCCATCCGGCTGCGTTCCGATCTGCTCGAACAACTCATCCAACGGGTTGCCCGACCAGAAGCTTTCATCAAAAACCTGCGCCTCGCGTCGGGCCGCGCGATAGTTGATCAGCTTCTGAATGATGATCCCCCAGGACCAGATGGATGCGCCGGTAAGTACCAGCATCACCAGTTTGACGATAAAGGTCGCGCGGGCAAACAGCCCCCACATGGAGAAGTCGATCTCCTGCGCCAGCGCCAGCGTTTCAGCTTCCATGAACCTGCTCTTTGTTTTGCCTGATGGCCGTTCGTTTGGCCTTATTTTGCCAAACGCTATCTCAGTTGGTCATGAAAAGCCAACAGAACCACCCATGGTCCGCAAATTGTTACATCAATGCGCGAATCTCTGCCGGCAATCGGATCGGTTTGCCCGCTTTATTGATGCAAACGGCCGTGACAGATGCACGAAATATTTCGGTCTCACCGCGTCGGACAAGCTGCGCCATGGTCAGACGCACGCCCGAAATTTCGGTGACTTCGGTTTCGACGATCAATTCATCATCGAACCTCGCAGGTGCCAGATACTCGGCCTCGACCCGCCGCACGACCCAAACAATGCCCTCGTCCCGCATGGCGTTTTGGTCATTGCCCAGATTACGCACCCAGTCCGAGCGCGCGCGTTCGATATAGCGCAGGTAGTTCGCGTGATAGACAACCCCACCCATGTCGGTGTCTTCATAATACACGCGGATGGGGTAGGTGTGTTTCATTGCAACGCCTCCAGTCGGGCAAACAGCCTTAACGCGTGCGAGGCATCCTGTGCCGCCCGTGGCAAAACCGGATCATAGGCCGCCCGGATCAAGGACGCGATGTCGGGACGCAGGATCGTGGCCTCACCTGCGATTGCCAGTGGAGATTGATTGCGAAATGCAGTGTCCGACCAGAGCAAGATGGTCTGCACGACCTGATTGAGCGCAAGGGTTTCCGCCGGAACCTTGGACAATTCCTTGTCCATGCGCAGAAACACAAACGCCGCGCGGACCGCGCCATCTTCTTCGAACCGGAAAATGCGGTACTGGTTTGCATCTGCCGCGACCAGACGCGCGACCAAAGGTTCCAGATCCGGGATCAATCGATCAAGGTCCGGTACCTCCAGCAGCTCCTGCCAGTCCCGGAAAAAGAAAACCATGCAATTCGCGCCAAGCTCAGGGTCCGTCTCGGCCATTTGGTGACCGGCCAGCGTGACAACGGCTTCGAAAGCCCCTTTTACGGTGGCCAGCGTCTCGTCTTCGACGCCGAAAACGATCGGAACAATAGGCCGCCCCCAGCGCGCAAACAGAAACTCGCCGCTTTCGCGTGTGAACAGCGCTTCAATTTCTTCCGGTGTCACCGCCAGCCCTTCATCTTTTCAAAAATACTCTCGCCGAAAGGCATAAAATCTAAGCGCGCTGGCTTCAACCGAACAGATCGCTTTGCCGCTTGGGCGCGGCCATCCCAAGATGCGTCCACGCCTTCTGCGCCAACATCCGCCCGCGCGGAGTACGCTGGATCAGCCCCTGTTGCAGCAAATAGGGCTCAATCACTTCCTCAAGCGAGTCGCGGCTTTCGGACAGCGCGGCAGACAGGGTTTCAATCCCCACCGGGCCACCTGCATAGTTTTCGGCAATCAGCTTCAGATACCGCCGGTCCGCACCATCAAGGCCCAGATTATCGACGCCCAGACGGGTCAAGGCACCATCGGCAAGGTCCCGTGTGATCCGCCCGTCCCCTTCGACAATCGCGAAATCCACAACACGCCTCAGCAATCGCCCGGCGATACGTGGCGTTCCGCGCGACCGGCGCGCGATTTCGCGAGCACCATCGTTATCCGCGGGCGCGCCCAGTTTCCGCGCGTTCCGGGTTACAATTTCGTGCAATTCATCAACCGTGTAGAACTGAAGCCGGGTCGGGATACCAAACCGGTCACGCAAGGGCGTTGTCAGCAGACCCATCCGCGTAGTGGCCCCCACAAGTGTGAATGGCTGCAATTCGATCCGAACGGTGCGCGCAGCAGGGCCTTCGCCGATAACAAGATCCAGCTCGAAATCTTCCATCGCCGGGTACAGCACTTCCTCCACAACCGGGTTGAGCCTGTGAATCTCGTCGATGAACAGCACGTCACGCGATTCAAGATTGGTCAGGATCGCCGCCAGATCCCCCGCCTTGGCCAGAACCGGGCCTGAGGTCATGCGGAAGTTCACTCCCAATTCACGCGCCATGATCTGCGCGAGGGTCGTTTTGCCCAACCCCGGAGGTCCATGAAACAAGGTGTGGTCCATCGCCTCGCCGCGTTGCCGGGCTGACTGGATAAAGATGCGCAAGTTGGCGCGCGCCTCAGCCTGACCAATGAATTCATCAAGCCCCTGAGGACGCAAGGCGCGGTCATTGTCTTCCGGCAGGGGCTCCGGGCGCAGGGTGGGATCAGCGTCAACCATTCACTTACCCTTTCGGAGCCAGCAGCCTGAGGGCCGCGCGGATCAGATCAGCCTCGTCCGCATCCGGCTGGCTTGCAGCCGCTTCAGCCACAGCGCCCGCCGCGTCGGACGGCCCATATCCAAGATTGGCCAGCGCCGACAACGCCCCGGCAGACGCAGCCGCAGCACCCGATGGCGGTTTCGGAACACGTCTCGGCGCGGGCGTAGCGTCATTTGGTTCAACAACCTCGAGTTCCGGCCCGTCCATCGCCTGAGCAATCGTGCCGCCCATGGCCATCACGCCAGGTGCCTTATCCTTGAGGTCCAACACGATCCGCTGGGCGGTTTTTGGCCCGACGCCCTTGGCCGCCTTGACCGCGCCCCAGTCCCCAAGGGCAATTGCGCGGCTGACACCGTCGGGCCCCAGTGCACTCAGGATCGCCAGCGACACCTTCGCGCCGACCCCCTGAACGGAGCACAGCAGGCGATGCCACTCTTTCTCGACAAGCGACAGAAACCCGTAAAGCTGCATAAGGTCTTCGCGGACGACCATGTCAGTGTAGATCGAGACCGCCTCGCCCGCCCCCGGCAATGCCGCCAAGGTTCGGTCGGAACAATAGACAAGATAGCCGACGCCCCGAACATCGATCAGCACATGATCCACCGCGCGGTAATCCAGCCGCCCTGTCAGTTTGCCGATCATGCCCGCACCTCTTTCACACGCGCCTGTTGCGTTTTCCCGTAATAGGCATGGCAGATCGCAATCGCCAGTGCATCCGCCGCGTCGGCCCCTTTCGGCAAACAGCCCGGCAATTGCAGTTTGACCATATGCAAAACCTGCTCTTTCTCGGCATGACCCACGCCCACCACGGTCTTTTTCACCCGGTTGGGTGCATACTCCCCCACCGGCAAACCGGCCTGTGCCAGCGTCAGCAACGCCACACCACGCGCCTGCCCCAATTTGAGGGTTCCGGCCCCATCCTTGTTCACGAATGTCTGTTCGATAGCAGCCTGGTCGGGTCTGTGATCCGCAATCACTTCGACAATCTGATTGTGCAGCGACAGCAGCCGCTCGCCCAGATCGTCCCCATCCGATTTGCACAACCCGTTGGCCACATGGCTCAGGCGGCTGCCATTTGATTCGATGACGCCCCATCCCAGGGTTCTAAGCCCCGGATCGATGCCCAGAATTCGCATATTTTGCCTCGGCCTGCTCGGGTTGTGTGATCTTTTTTCAACGCCTAGCACGAAGCGTGAACATTTTCCAAGCGAATTGACCCTAGGGCTGAAAACGACACGCGTGTCTCAGGCGCGACTTCGGGCGCATTTTGCGACCCAGTGAAGTCTGAATTCGACACTTTCCCAAAGGCTTTTTCACCAATTGTTAAAAGGGGATTACAGCTTCGTGAAGCCTTGCAGAAAACGCATAGGACACATGCAAAAACTGAACTTGTGCTAACGAAATGACAGCACTAGATGCCCCGCAGATCGCAGAAATGCAATGTGAACACTAACCAGAAGGAAACAGGATATGGCTGCACTGGACACAACCCGCGTCGCTACCACTGGCTCGTTCGGCCTTGTTGGCCGTATCGGCGCATTTTTCGTGTCGGCCGTTAACGCCGCAGTTGAATGGAATGACGCCCGCGTAACCCGCAACGCGCTGACCGGTCTGACCGACCGCGAACTGGACGATATCGGCCTGTGCCGTGGTGACATCGACTCCATCGCCGAAGGTCGCCGCTAAGAACCGGCCACTACGCTTATTTGCCCCTTCCTCCTCCCTTGAGGGGCACACAAAAACACCGCGCACCATAAGGGTACGCGGTGTTTTTTTAATCCGAGGGAGCGGATTAGTAGAAAACTTTGTTCAGCTGAGCGGCGAGGGCTTGCGACACAGGGTCGATTTGCATCACCCAGGCACCGGCTTTTTCGACTGGCGTACCTTCGTTCAGGCTGTCGATCCGATATTGATAGCCGGTCGGGCCAAGGTGGGACAAAAGAAATGCTTTGAAGGCGAAGAAACCCACAAGCGTAAGCAGCAGCACCTTTGCTGGCACCGCCGAGCTCACCCGCTGCGGCCTCATCACAACCAGGCCATCCTTGCGCATCGTCGCGCGATAGCCACGGCTCATCTTTTGGTGTTTCTTGTTCAGGCGACTTACGCGCTGATTGAACTCCAGTTGTTTACCCGTCATGGCAGCCTCCAAAAACCGCCCCCCTCGACTTCATTCAGAAAACGGTAAAAAGAGATTGCGACAAAAACGTGGCAAAAACCTATAAAACTCCTGCAAATGGCCTAATTCGCGCCCTGTTTGGTTAAAATTAGGGTCGTCCACTCACCAATCTCGGCCCTATAGGTCTGATTGAACCCGTTTTGTGAATAAACGGAAACCACGTCATCGGCCTGTTCGTTAAGGATTCCCGACAGGATCGCGTGCCCACCTGGGCGGAGATTCGCTGCCATTTCGGGTGATAAAGCTACCAAAGGCCCTTTGAGGATATTGGCAAAAATCAGATCGTACGGCGCGTGCGCCTTTAGGTCGGGATGATCGAAACCTGCGGATTCAACACACTGAACCGCGCCGGACATACCGTTTGCCTTCAGGTTGGCTTCGGCCACTTCAACGGCCACCTCGTCGATATCGCTGGCAATGAAATCGCCATCCCATACCCGGGCTGCCGCCATGGCCAGAACGGCCGTGCCGCAACCGATATCCGCTACTTTCGAGGCACTGAACCCTTCATCCAACAACCGGTCCAGAGCTTTCAAACATCCCAGCGTGGTACCGTGATGTCCGGTACCAAAGGCCATTGCCGCCTCGATCAGCAGTGGAATGCGACCGTCGGGCAGCTTGTCGGCATCGTGGCTGCCATAGACAAAAAAGCGGCCCGCCTCAACCGGGGCAAGCTCTCGCCGAACATGGGCCACCCAATCCGTTTCAGGCACTTCCGACACAACAAAAGGTTTGGCTTCAAAAGCAACTGCCAGAACGGCCAATGCGGTCTCGTCAGGGGCTTCGGTAAAGTACCCGCCCACTTCCCACAGGCCCGAACCGTCTTCGACCTCGAACACACCGACGCCGGTTGGTTCGGGCTCCAGACGCTCCATCGCTTCGCCCAGACCTTCGGCGGCTTTCTTACCTGTCAGCGTGGTCAGCGCAGTGAATGTGGGCATCCGGAACTCCTGTGTCAGTTGGCACTGCGCGTAGGACGGGGCGCCGCCAACGTCAAGCTTTGCGGCCTATTCCGCCGGGGCTGGCGCGTATTTGCTCAGGACGGTCTCATTGCCCGGTTCCGGGTGGCGCGGAACCAGCAGGGACAACAGCAGAGAAACGACCGCCATCGCCGCCGCAAGGCCAAACACGGCACCTGGCGACACGACCCAGAGCAAACCCAGCAACGCGGGCAAGAAAACCGCGGCGATATGGTTGATCGTGAACGCGACTGCGGCAGTTGGCGCAATATCCGCCGGATCGGCGATTTTCTGAAAATAGGTTTTCAGTGCAAGCGCCAGCGCGAACAGCACATGGTCGATGACATAGAGTGTCGCCGCCAACAGCACGCCCCAGCCAAACCAGTAGATGCCACCATAGGCTGCGAACACGATTGCCAGACCGGTATATTCAAAGATCAACGTGCGCCGTTCGCCAAACCTGGCCACTGCTTTACCCAGCAACGGAGCAACCATCATGTTGATCATCAGGTTGATCAGATACAGGCTGGTCAGCTCATGCACTTCAAAGCCGAACTTCTCGACCATCATGAACCCGGCAAACACGACAAAGATCTGTCGCCGCGCACCCGCCATGAATTGCAGAGCGTAATACAGCCAGTATCGACGGCGCAGGATCAGTTTCTTGGTTTGCGGCGTGGGGGCATCGAATTGTGGGAAGGCGAACAGGCAAAACAGGGCCAGCAAAGCTGTTGCACCGCCAGCAGCCATGAAGACAAAGTTGTAGGACAGATCGAACCGCTCCCAGGTCAGAACGATCAGCCCGTACACCACCATCGTTGCTGCCGAGCCCATAGCGACCAGCCACCCCAATACCTGCGGTGCGCGATCCTTGGGAAGCCATTGCAGCTGAAGCGACTGGTTCACAGTCTCATAGTAGTGAAACCCGATTGAACTGAACAAGGTCACGAACAACAATCCGCCAAGGCTTGGGAACCAGGCCGTCAAAGCCGTTGCGACCCCAAGCATCATCAGCGAGATCATTGCCAGCACCTGCTCGCGAATGAAAATGATGACGGCAATCACGCCGACCGCCAGAAAGCCCGGAATCTCGCGCACCGTGTGTAGCAGGCCGATATCGGCCCCGTCGAAATTCGCTGCCTCAATGACGAAGTTGTTCAACAGCGCGCTCCATGCATTAAACGCGATGGGCATGGTCAAGGCCATCACGAACAGAAGCGTGACAGGACGACGCCAGAACGGAAGGCTCTGCGCCTCGGCAAGGGGCATGGGTTTCAGCATGAGAATCCTCTACGCCCATTTCCCGACTTTGGCGAGGGGGAAGCGACCGGCGCACAATGGCCCTGCGTTAATGCAATAGTCAGTAAAAGCTTTGTGGATCGATATCGACGGTCAGGCGGATATCGCCTTTCAGGCGCAGCGGGGCGATCCAACGAGCGATGGCGTCCTGGATTGGTGCGCCTTTAGGTGCCTTGACCAGCAGGCGGACACGGTGACGTCCGCGAATACGGGCAATCGGCGCTGGGGCGGGGCCAAACACCTGCGCGCCAATCTGGCGCAATGGGCTGTCGTTGCGCGCCATGGCGTTGCCAATGTCAAAGACCGGTCCGACCTCGGGGCCCGACAACACGATCCCCGCCATACGTCCATAAGGCGGCACACCGGCCGCTTGCCGACCGGCGGCCTCGGCCTTCCAAAAGCCCTCTTCGTCACCCGACAGAATCGCCCGGATCACCGGGTGTTCCGGCTGGAAAGTCTGTAACAGCGCCTGCCCCGGTTTTTCAGCCCGACCAGCACGCCCCGCAACCTGTCGCATCAGCTGAAATGTTCGTTCAGCGGCCCTCAGGTCTGCGCCATGCAGACTGAGATCCGCGTCGATCACCCCCACCAATGTCAGCTTGGGAAAGTTGTGCCCCTTGGCCACCAATTGCGTTCCGATGACGATATCTGCGTCCCCTGCCGCAATTTCTTCGATCTTGGCCTTCAGTGCCCGGGCTGAGCCGAACAGATCAGAACTCAGCATGGCAATCCTGGCCTCGGGGAAGGTTGCTTCGGCCTCTTCGGCCAAACGCTCAATGCCCGGCCCCACCGGGGCCAGCTTGCCCTCGACCCCGCAAAAAGGGCAGACCTCGGGCATCGGCTTGGTCTCACCGCATTGGTGGCACATCAGGCGCTTCAGGAACCTGTGTTCCACCATGCGCGCGTCGCAATGATCACAGGCGATCTGTTCCCCGCAGGCGCGGCACAGGGTTACCGGAGCATAGCCACGGCGGTTTATGAACAAAAGCGACTGCTCGCCTTTCTCGATCCGCTGCTGCACCGCCTGCCGCAAAGTCGGAGATATCCACGTTCCGGCCTGCATCTGTTCGGCCCGCATGTCGATGGGCTTCATCTCGGGCAACACCGCCGCGCCGAAACGCGAAGTCAGGTCGACCCGATCATATTTACCTGCCTCAGCATTCGCCCAGCTTTCCAGCGACGGGGTTGCACTGGCCAGAATCACCCGCGCACCGCAGATGGCAGACCGCAGGACCGCCATGTCGCGCGCGCTGTAATGCACCCCGTCTTCCTGTTTGTATGAGGTGTCGTGTTCCTCATCCACCACGACCAGCCCCAGATCGCGAAATGGCAGAAACAGGGCTGACCGCGCGCCAACAACCAGTTGAGCTTCCCCCTGCCCGACCATCCGCCAGACTCGCCTGCGTTCAGTCATGGTCGCGCCCGAATGCCACTCGGCAGGGCGCGCGCCAAACCGCGCCTCAACCCGTGTCAGGAATTCTGCGGTTAGCGCAATTTCCGGCAAAAGGACAAGTGCCTGCCGCCCCATGCGCAGCGCTTCGGCCACAGCCTCCAGATAGACTTCGGTCTTGCCGGAACCCGTCACGCCTTTCAGCAACGTTGTGCCGTAATTCCCCGTCCGTTGCCCGGCGCGAAGCTGCGCAACCGCACTTGCCTGATCTTCGGTCAGGTCCTTTCCCGGCAAATCGGGATCAAGATGCGGATACGGCAGGTCGCGCGGGCTATCTTCTTCACGAACCGCGCCTTGCTTGACCAAGCCTTTGACAACGGACGAAGTTACCCCGGCCTGTTCTGCCAGTTCCTTTAACGTAAATGCCAACCCGCCATAGTCGCGCAACACGTCAAGCACACGGGTTCTGGCGTCGGTCATCCGGTCTGGCGAGGTGGTTCCCAAACGATAGATCTTGCGCATGGACGGTGGGTCACCCAGCCCCGGCGCGCGGGTCGCCAGTCGCAACATCGCGGGCATTGGCGTCAGGGTGTAGTCGGCAACCTTGCCGAGGAATGCCCGCATTTCCTCGCGCATGGGCGCAACTTCAAGCACACGGATCACCGACCGCGCCTTGTTCAGATCGAATCCACCCTGCCCCGGCCCCCAGACAACCCCCAACACCTTGCGCGGACCAAGCGGTACCTCGACAAACGCACCCAGAAAGCATCCTCCTTCCGGCGCTTTGTAATCCAACGTCCGGTCCAACGGCTGCGTTGTCAGCACCGCAATCAGCTCTCCCTCGTCGAAAAATCCGTTAGCGCTCACAGCATATCCTTTGCAGGGGGTTCCAGCATGGCTCTCTTTGAGGTAAAGCCATCCGCGACCAAGGCCAACCCATCAAAGGACTGCCCTCATGAAATTCTTCGTAGACACCGCCGAGATCGACGCCATCGCTGAACTGAACGACCTGGGCATGGTGGACGGCGTGACCACCAACCCCTCGCTGATTCTGAAATCAGGCCGCGACATTCTGGAAGTGACCAAAGAGATCTGCGATCTGGTCGACGGTCCCGTTTCCGCCGAAGTTGTCGCCACCGAAGCTGATGACATGATCGCCGAGGGCCGCAAGCTGGCCAAGATTGCCCCGAATATCGCAGTGAAGGTTCCACTGACATGGGCCGGTCTGAAAACCTGCAAGACGCTCAGCGACGAAGGGCAGATGGTCAACGTCACCCTGTGCTTTTCGACCAATCAGGCGATTCTGGCTGCAAAAGCAGGTGCGACCTTCATTTCGCCCTTCATCGGCCGTCTGGACGATATCAACCTGGATGGCATGGATCTGATCGCCGACATCCGTCAGGTCTATGACAATTACGGATTCGAAACCGAAATTCTGGCTGCTTCGATCCGCACCGTGAACCATGTCACCGAAAGTGCCCGCATTGGTGCGGACGTCATCACCGCGCCGCCAGCCGTGATCAAGAAACTGGCCGATCACCCGCTGACCGACAAAGGTCTGGAAACCTTTCTGGCAGACTGGGCCAAAACCGGTCAGAAAATCCTCTGATCTGGTTTGCAACCGCGCGGCGCTATCAGGCGCCGCGCACGGCCCAACGGCCCAAAGCCTGATCTACGATCAGGCGCGGCAGGCGGGAGCCTATCCGCCACAGCATCCGGGGAAATCCACTCTTGCGTGCATTTTTCCCAAGGCAAATCCGGTTCGGCATGTTATAAGCCGCCCAACAAAAAAAGACCGGACAGGACATGAGCAGCAATCCCAAACTCGAGGATAATCTCCGCGCGGCAATTCTGGCCGAGCCCGACGTCGTTCTGGATGACAAGGACCTGATGCAAGCCCTTGTGGCCGCGAACGAACGCGCCCGAGGTGACAATGTGATCGATCTGCGTGGCATCGCCATGCAGCGGCTAGAGGCGCGGCTGGACCGGCTGGAAGATACTCACCGCTCGGTCATCGCTGCGGCCTATGAAAACCTTGCAGGCACCAATCAGGTTCACCGCGCGATTTTGCGCCTGCTGGAACCGGTCGAATTCGAGGATTTCCTGCGCGCCCTTGGCACCGATGTCGCAAATATCCTGCGGGTTGACCACATCACGCTGGTTCTGGAAACCACCGTGGTTCAGAACGATCCTGCCGTGGACAGGCTTGGAGGCGTTCTGACGATCGCAGAGCCCGGCTTTATCAATCAATACCTGACCAATGGGCGCGGCGGCCCTGTCCGCGACGTGACCTTGCGCGAAACTCATCAGCCGAACCGACGTGTTTTCGGCGCGCTGGCGGATCAGTTGCGCTCAGAAGCCTGCCTGAAACTGGACCTCGGTCCGGGTCGCCTGCCGGGCATGATCGTCATGGGGGCCCGCGATCCGCGGCATTTCACACCGCAACTCGGCACCGATCTTCTCACCTTCTTTTCCGGCGTATTCGAACGCTCGATGCGCCACTGGCTGTCGTGAACCTGATCTCACCCGCTTGCCGCGACGCGCTCCAGCACTGGCTGGACACTCTGGGCGCGCTGGCGGGGCGGTCGCAAAACACGCAAACCGCCTATCGCGGCGATGTCACCGAGTTTCTGTCTTTCATGACCCTTCATCACGGGGAACGGCAGGGGCTGAAGGCGCTGGAACGGATCACCGTGTCGGATATGCGCGCCTGGATGGCGGATCAGCGCAGCGGGGATATCAGCGCGCGATCCCTTGCGCGCAAACTGTCCGCCGTCAAAAGCTTCTATCGTTGGCTGGCCGAGCGAGAGGGATTTGAACCCACCGCCGTTTTGTCGACCCGCGCGCCCAAATTCACCAAGAAACTGCCCCGCCCTCTGGCCGAAGACGCCGCGCGCGCCATGATTGACACGGTCGAGCTGCAATCTGTGTCCGACTGGGTTGCGGCCCGCGATGTTGCGGTTGTCACGTTGCTTTATGGATGTGGTCTGCGGATATCCGAGGCCTTATCCCTGACCGGTGCAGACGCGCCCCTGCCCGAGACGTTGCGCATTGTCGGGAAGGGCGACAAGGAACGGATCGTTCCGGTTCTTCCAGCTGCCCGAGACGCGGTTGACCGATATCTTCAGCTTTGCCCCCACCCGCAAGCGAAGGACGCAGCCTTGTTCCGGGGCGCTCGTGGCGGCCCGCTGAACCCGCGCGCGATTCAAGGCGTCATGGCCAAGGCACGGATGCAACTGGGGCTACCTTCAACCGCCACACCTCATGCCATGAGACACAGCTTTGCCACCCATCTGTTGTCCGCAGGAGGAGATCTGCGGGCCATTCAGGAACTGTTGGGGCACGCCTCATTGTCAACCACACAGACCTATACCGCCGTGGATACTGCACGGCTTATGGAAGTCTACAACCGTGCGCATCCAAAGGCGTGACTGACACATTGAACAGAAACCTCGGGCTTTTGGTTTGCATCTCTGGCGTGCATCGGTCATGACCCTAGCATGACACTCAGATTCAAAGCTCTTGCCGTACATCTCTTCACTGCCACTGGTGCTGTTTTCGCAATGCTGGCCATGCTGGCCGCCGTGGAAGAGAAATGGAGCCTCATGTACCTTTGGCTGGTTGTATCCTTCATTGTCGATGGCATCGACGGCCCGTTGGCGCGGCACTATCACGTCAAGAAAAACGCACCCGAGTTTGACGGCGTCTTGCTGGATCTGATCATCGATTATCTGACCTATGTGTTCATCCCAGCCTTTGCGCTGTTCAAATCCGGATTGATGGATGGATGGACCGGCTGGTTCGCAATCATCGTCATCACCTTTGCCAGCGCGATGTATTTCGCGGACACCCGGATGAAAACAAAGGACAATTCCTTTTCCGGCTTTCCCGGATGCTGGAACATGTTCGTTGTCGTGATCTTCGCACTGGAGCCCAATTTCTGGATCATCCTGCTGCTGGTCACGCTGCTGTCGCTTGCGATGTTTCTACCTTTGAAATTCGTTCACCCCGTGCGCACCGAGCGTTGGCGCAGTCTGACCTTGCCGGTCGCCCTTGCCTGGACGTTCTTTGCGGGCTGGGCCGCATGGGTCGATTTTCATCCCGAAAGCTGGGCCCACTGGGGTCTGGTCATCGCCAGCCTGTACCTGACATTTGCTGGTATCGCACAACAGGTTGTTCCGCAGCGCCGTACCTGACACGAGCGCTGCCGGACCGGATTTAAAGAACGTCCTGAACCTCAAATTCAGTACCGTTATGGGTAAAGACGTCACCCGCTCTCAGACCGGCCATGGCCAGGTAGATCGGGCTTTGTGTCGAGATCCCCATATATGTATCTCCACCCACCTCGAACCGGGTCGTCGAAACGCAGACGACAAAGCTGCGGTTGTTGAACCTGATCACCGATCCCGGCCTGACTGTATCTGTCAGACCAAAATCGGTATTCTCGATCACATCGATTTTGGCATGATGCGCATGAACAGGCGCGTCAAATGCAGCTGCCAGATCGGCATTTTCGCGCGATGCGGCTATGTCATCCTTGTCGTGGCCTTCCCGGTCATCCAGTTGGGCATCCTTCAGAAATGCATCGTAATGGGCCTGCGCCGTTGCAAGCTCCTCTGCCTCAAGCGACATCAACCGGTCGATAATAGCCTTCTTCTGGGCTGCGCGATCTTTTTCGGTGCTCATTCAATGCGATCCTTCAAATTCAGCAACTGATATAAGTTGTGCTTCCCAGACCCGGATTGCAACCGAATTTCGAGGCTCAGATCAAAAGACCCGCCGCCCGTTCATGCCGTAGCAGTGCAACCTTTGTCTCGATCCCGCCGCACCCGGAAAACCCGCCCAGCCCATTGGCAGCCAGCACCCGGTGGCAGGGAATAATAACGGGAATCGGGTTTGCCCCACAGGCCTGACCGACCGGTTGCGCCGGTTGTCCCAGCGCCTTGGCGATATCCCCGTAGGTGCGCGTTTCCCCAAGAGGAATGGCATACATAAGATCACAGACCTGCCTTTGAAACTGCGATCCATGGATGCGGTAGGGCAGATCGAAGCGGTCAAGCCGTCCAGCGTCATAGGCCATCAACTGCGCCGCCGCCTCGCGCAGCAGAGCTGTTGGTTCGCCGTCGTCCTCGCCGTCCCAGATCAGCCGCGTGAGGGCACCATCCGTTTCCTCGATCCCAAGTCTTCCGAACTGAGTATCAACTGCAATCATCGCCATGGGCTGACGGTTTCAGATCAATCCTCCAAGTTCAAGTGGCGAAGCCGTGGGGCTGCGCGACGCGCGGATTTTGCGAATTGCGGCAATCATGTTAGCCTAGCCGCATTGTCAAAAAGAGATTTGGAGCATGAGATGGGTCGTCATTTGATCCTGACGGTTCACGGAATTGGCGAGCAAATACCCGGTGAGACCGTCGATCAGGTCGTCGGGGCCGCGACAACCTGGCTGGATGGCAATCCCGAACCCCCGATTGAGGTTCAGCGTGGGATGATCGAGCTGGCCGAAACAACCTTCGACGGCACCCCCCGAAGCGCGAAACTGTTCCCGGTCAACCTGCGCAAGGTGACGAAACCGTCAGCACCGCAGGACGAGGCCATGTTTGCCGAGGTTTTCTGGGCCGACCGCTCACCCGCCCCGAAAGGCGCCATTAAGACAGCATTGGACCTGATCTGGGTTGTTCTTGCGCTGGGCTATCTGGCCATGGACAATGCCGAACAAACGCATAGCCGCGCGGATGTGGCCTCGGACCAAGTCAACGGCAGGAACACTTTGGCCGCGCGGCTGGTTCACCTTTTTACATGGGTTTTCTTCGGCGCAGTTGCGACCCTGAATGCCTATCTTCTGATCGGTGCCATAGCCGTTATGGTTGATCGCGTTCCCGGGATCTTCTTTCAAAGCACGATCCTGCTGTTCTGGCTCCTGTTCACGCTTTACGCCGGAGGGGCCGCATACGGACTAAGGCGCAGCTTTGCAGCCCCGACTTATCTAAGACGCGTATTCTGGCGCGGCATTTTCGGGATAGGGTTTTTGCTGCTGATCTGCCTGATCATTGGTCCGCTTGGTCTGGAAATCCGAGCCTGCACACCCTTGCCGGACAGCCCGGTTTGCCCTTCGGCGCTAGAGCAGTTTGTGGCCTTTCAGGTCTACCTGCTCGCGTTTTTCTGGGCTTCGCTGATCTTCATGACAATCATTTTGTACGTGCTTTCTGCGACCAGCCTTGATGAAAAGGTTCAGGCAGACAATCTGAAAGAACACAGGCGGCTGTACCCCAGCATATGTGCAGGCATGTTGGTGTTCTGGATGTTCTTTATATCCGGGTTGTGGCTAATGCTGCGGGAAATGCTCGACACAGTTCCGGGGCTGTCGGATGGAAAACTGACCGGTCTTTTTGACAATTTCCTCAGTGACTCCATCGAAACACTCAGTGTTGCCTTCGCGGCAATTGTCCTGCTTGCGTTTGTCGGTGTTGGGCTGTTTGCCGGTCGCAGAAGGCTGAAGGCAAACCTGCATGTCCGCGACGGGCTGATCAGCCGCGCCATCCTCAATCGTTTTGCACAATGGGTCTTTTTGTTCGGTGCAATCGTACTGGCGATGGTCACTATCCGAGAAATCGCGTTGAGCCAGCACGTCGATCCCCTGTGTCAGATCGGAACGGACAATTGCAACCTGATTGGCCGGGTTTTGAACAAACTGGCAAGCAAACAGGGCGAGATTGGCCTGATCGTCCTGGGTGCAACAGCATTGATGTACCGCTTTTCCGATTTCGTCGCAGCAGGGCTGGGCGTAGCAAGGGACATCGTCACCTATGCCATTCGCGACAAGTGTTTACTGAAAGCGGACCTGAAAACGAGGCTGCGCAATCATCCGGATCGCAAGGCGATTGATGAACGATTTTATCGTGCGCTGCATTATGTGGTGGATATCTTTGCCGCGGACCACATCACGGTGATCTCACATTCACAAGGCACCGTGATTGCCACGCAAATGCTGGCTGATCCACGTGTGCAAAAGCTTATCAATGGGCGCACCCTGACGCTGATCACGATGGGCTGTCCTGTGACCCATATTTATCAGCGCTATTTTCCCGAGATGTTCACAGTCGTTCCCAAAAACCTGAACGCCGCATGGTTCAACATCTTCAGGCAGGATGACTTCGTAGGGACCGAGATTGAGGGCGGGCTGATTTCCGCAAACCGCAACATTCCGGTCGAGCCCGGTGGTCACACAGGATATTTCACGGATTATCAGGTTTGGAAGGCCCTGAAGGATTCAGCCATAGGCTTTGACCTGTTTAATCCGACACCGCAGTCCGCGCAGACGTGAAACGAAAAACGCCCCCTCGAAGGATCGAGAGGGCGGTTTCAATCAGCTTAGCGCCTCATCGCAGCGTCGGCAAACTCCGACATGGGCGTGGCGGCCCACGTCAGGAAGGATTTTCCAACAGCGCTGACATTTCTCGCCTTCGGCCTTCTCGAACACGACGGCAATGCCTTCGATTTCAGGTACGCGGAATGCTTCGGCCGGGGCCGGGTCGCCGGTCACGGTCAGGCCTGACGTGATGCACAGATCGTCCACGTCAAAGGTCGCCAGCAGATCAAGGGTTTCACTGTCCTCAACATGCACAATCGGTGCCGCCTCAAGGCTGGAGCCGATCACCTTGTCCTGCCGCTGGATCTCAAGCGCAGCTGTCACTGCACGGCGTACACGGCGCACTTTGGCAACGGCCTCTTCCAGTTCGGCGAAACGCCAATCCGCAGGCGTTTCCGGGAAGTCGACCAAGTGGACCGAGCTATCGTCGCCCGGAAAGCGCTCCAGCCAGACCTCTTCCATGGTGAAAACCAGAACCGGCGCCAGCCACGTGGTCAGGCGATGGAACAGGATATCCAACACCGTCCGCGCAGCACGACGGCGCGGCGTGTCGCCGTCACAATAAAGAGCATCCTTGCGGACGTCGAAGTAGAAGGACGACAGGTCAACCGTGGCAAAGGTGAAGACCGCGCTGAATACGCCCTGGAAATCGAAGGACGCATAGCCCTTGCGAACCTGCTCATCCAGATCGGCCAGCCGGCTGAGCACCCAGCGCTCCAGACGCGGCATATCTTCGGGTGCAACGCGATCGGCCTCGGTGAAATCCGCCAGCGAGCCCAGCATAAACCGCATGGTGTTGCGCAGACGGCGATAGCTGTCGGCGGTGCCTTTCAGGATCTCCGGCCCGATCCGCTGGTCGGCCGTGTAGTCGGTCTGAGCCACCCAAAGGCGCAGGATATCGGCGCCGTACTGCTTGACGACCTCTTCCGGTACGATGGTGTTACCCAACGATTTGGACATCTTGTTGCCCTTGGCATCCAGCGTGAAGCCGTGGGTGACGACGTTGCGATATGGCGCACGGCCTTTGGTGCCGCAAGCCTGCAACATGGATGAATGGAACCACCCGCGATGCTGGTCGGTGCCTTCCATGTAGACGTCGGCGATACCGTCCTCGGTCCCATCTTCGCGGTCGCGCAAAACAAAGGCGTGAGTGGATCCAGAATCGAACCACACATCCAGCACGTCAAACACCTGATCGTAGTCATCGGGGTTGGCGATGCCGTCGAGAATTTTCTCTTTGAACCCGTCGGTGTACCAGATATCCGCGCCGTCTTTCTCAAACGCCGCCTTGATGCGCGCGTTGAGCTCGGCGTTGCGCAGCAGGTAATCCGCGTCGGTTGGCAAGGCACCTTTCTTGGTGAAACAGGTCAGCGGCACGCCCCAGGCACGCTGGCGCGAGAGAACCCAGTCCGGGCGTGCTTCGATCATCGAATAGAGGCGGTTGCGCCCCGTCTGCGGCGTCCACTTCACCAGTTCGTCGATGGAGCGCAGCGCACGTTCGCGGATGGTGTCCCCCATCTCACCCATGCCGTCGTCCAGCTTGCGGTCAACGGATGCAAACCACTGCGGCGTGTTGCGATAGATGATCGGCGCCTTCGAGCGCCATGAATGCGGATAGCTGTGCTTGATCTTGCCGCGCGCCAGCAGCCCGCCGACCTCGGCCAGCTTGTCGATGACAACTTTGTTCGCGTCACCCTCACCACCCTTGCGGGACAGGATGTATTTGCCACCAAAGAACGGCAGATCGGTGCGGAACGAACCATCATCCATCACGTTATAGGTGATGACCTGCTCCAACATGCCTAAATCGCGGTAGAGTTCGAATTCCTCCATACCATGTGACGGCGCACAGTGGACGAAACCGGTGCCTTCGGTATCGGTCACGAAGTCAGCCGCGCGGAAGTCGCGGAGGTCGTCCCATTCGCCATTGCCGCCCTCGGCCCCGGCCAGCGGGTGGGTCAGTTGAACACCTTCAAGTTCATCGGTGGCGACACCGCGTACACGGGTCCACTGATCGTCGTTCAGACGGGCACGACCCAACACATCTGCGGCCATATTGTCAGCCAGCAGGAATCTGTCACCCACATTAGCCCAGCATTCCTCAGGCGCGCCGGTGACTTCGTACAGGCCGTAGGAGATGTCGTTGCCATACACGACCGCCTTGTTCGACGGCATGGTCCAGGGAGTGGTGGTCCAGATTACGACGAACGCATCATCCAGATCACCCGCGTTCATGACCTTGAACTTCACCCAGATGGTAAAGCTTTCCTTGTCGTGATACTCGACCTCGGCCTCGGCCAGCGCGGTTTTTTCGATGGGCGACCACATCACGGGTTTCGAGCCCTGATACAGCGTGCCGTTCATCAAGAATTTCATGAACTCGTCGGCGATCACGGCCTCGGCATGAAAGTCCATGGTGATGTAGGGATCAGGCCAGTTGCCGGTGATGCCCAGGCGCTTGAACTCTTCCCGCTGGATGTCGATCCAGCCTTCGGCGAACTTGCGGCATTCCTGACGGAAGTCGACGATGTTCACCTCGTCCTTGTTCTTGCCCTTCTTGCGGTACTGTTCTTCGATCTTCCATTCGATCGGCAGGCCGTGGCAGTCCCAACCGGGCACGTAACGCGCGTCAAAGCCCATCATCTGATGAGAGCGCACGATCATGTCCTTGATCGTCTTGTTCAGTGCGTGGCCGATATGCAGGTGGCCGTTCGCATAGGGGGGGCCGTCGTGCAGAGTAAAGGGTTTGCGCCCCGTTTTCTCGCGCAGGCGGTCATAGACACCGATGGTCTCCCACCGCTCCAGCCATGCGGGTTCGCGTGCAGGCAGGCCCGCGCGCATGGGAAAATCGGTTTTGGGCAGGTTCAGCGTGTCTTTATAGTCAGGCGTTTGGGTCGTGTCGGCGCACATTTTGAGCGTCCTTTGGATGATCTGGTCGTACTAGGATCGAAGCGGTCGGTGCGAATTCTCAAACACCTTTGCCCGGCGTCTCAGAGGGTCAGAGCGCCGGGGATATAATTCGAATAATGATGGCCGTCCGGTCATACATGGCCGCGCTTATAAGACGCCTGCCTTCAATGGTCCAGAGGTTCTGGCCCATGCGGCGAATGGCGCAGCTTGGCCCAGCGATTCAACCATGCCAGACCGGCCAGCCCAAGCCCCAGCGCCAGCAGTGAGAACACGCGGATCAGCCCGCCCAGACCGGCAATATCGATCAGAAAGACCTTGGCCACCGCCAGCCCGATCACCACCAACCCCGCCTTGCGCATCGCATCCGAACCACGTGCCAGAGATTGGTAGAACAGCGCCGCCCCGACCAGCAGCAGAACAAGGGTATATGTATAAAGCTCGGGCTGCGTGACGCCGTTGCCTTCAAACATGCCTGCTGCGCCCTGCCAGAAATGGCGGATGGTCAACCCGAACCACACGGCAACCAACGCACCCGCAATGGCATAGCTTGCCAGCCTGATCTGCTTTGGCATGTCCCTGATCCGCCATGCCGAGAATCCGATGGTCAGTGCAGGCACCAGATAGGCAAGGACAAGAGTGTTCAGAACCGGTGGGCCAAGCACCGGGTCGGCGTTGGGGTTCAGAAGCGGGTTTTGGTCGGTCAAAGCCAGGGTCAGTCGGAACACGCCATGACCGGCAAAGAACGCCGCCAACACGTACCGTGCATAATTCAGTTTGCCACCCAGCCCAAACCTCTGAACCTGAGCGAAGGCCAGCAGCAGCCAGATGACCGCCAGCAGGCCAAGACCCCAATGGCTGTTGTCGGCCCCGCCTTCTCCGAAACCTTCAAGCCACCGCAGTAGCAACAGGGACAGCAGGATGCCGCCCGTCGCCCATGCCGCGCTTTCCAGCAACAGTGCTGCAACCGGCCGCTGCAAGGGACGCAACAGCCACCAGCCAGCCACGAAACCCAACGTGGCCGCACCATAGACCATCGCCATTTCGGGCACCGGGGCCGCATTGGCCCAGTCCAGACCCGGGTCAAGCACCAAGCGCACCGTGACCGTAAAGACACCGGCCCAGATAAACCAACTCATCTGCGGCAAGGTGAACCTGCGATCCAAGGCTGCTGCTGCGACGATGCTGGCCACCAGCGCAATCGTCAGCGCGGCCGAGCTGAGCACGATGACGCAAGCAAAGACCAGACAGGACAGCGCCGATAACGTGGCCAGAGCAGCCCGCATCCGGTCATCGCCATCGGCGCGACCAAAACGCCCGGCCAGAACCACCATCAGAACTGCCAGGACAATCGCGTGCAGGGCCCAAGCGTACGCACCGATAACCGTGGCAGGATGCCAGCCCATTTCCAAAGCGATAGCCAGCGCGGGTGCAAAAACTACAGCGCCCCCGGCCCAGATTGCACGATACTGGTTTGCCCTGAATGACCGCCATGCCATCAAAATCGACATAAACGCGCCCAAAGCAACCAGCGCGGTGGCCGCCCTCGGAAAGTCGGCCTCGGGCGTCTCGGCATAAGTGTCGGTGAAACTGCGCAGAACTACTCCGTATTCCAGGCCGTGAGAGGCCACAAAAAACACAAGGCCCGCCGCAGGCAGGACGGTCAGATCCTGTAACGCAGGCGCATCCTTGGCCCACAATAGCAGCGCCAGAAGCAGGGCGGACAGCAGGCAGACACCCAACCAGAATTCAGCCGCTGAGTCTGCCCAATGCCAGGACAGGATTGCTGTGCTGGCCGCAATCGCTCCGGCGGCGAGCCGAGTTGGAAACTCGGGCCACGGGCGGGTTCCGGGGGTGCGGATCACCTGAGACATCATGCACCCTGCATGATCGGGCCAAACGCGCCGCACCGGAATGGCCGTCGCCAGAAGTGCGAGCACTGTTGTCGCGACCAGATATCCCGGTTCCGTATTCGGAGCGCCACTGACCAAAAGCAGGTTTGCCGCATATACCCCGACCAACGTCAGAACCGAAATCCACGCCCAGCGCCGCACCGTGTCGATTCCCAGCCCCAAAACGGCAACCAAAAGAAAATAGGCATAGAGCCACGATGGATCGTCAGATGCGCCTCCAACCAGAAAGGGTGCTGCAAAAGCTCCGATCAGTCCAACCGCAGCCAGCAGCGGGCCGTGGAACCACCCCAGAACAAGCCCAACAAGCGCGATGACAACCATTCCTGCCAAGGCCGTCTCGGCCCCGATCAGGCCATAAAGCTGCCGCGCAGACAGGATGGCGCCGAACAAGGTAACAAGGCCGGCCCCGGAAAAGACCGATGGCAAATAGGCAGTGGCCACCGCTTCGTCATCCCCGAACCTGCGGCGCAGAACCTCACCCCCGATAATCAAAACCGAGCCGAAGCCAAGCGCGGCAAAAACGCGGGCCGCCGGAGGTAACAATCCGTTCTCAACGCCATATTGCACGAGGAAAATACCGGCCAATGCCAGCGACAGTGCTGAGACCGCATAAAACCAGTTCTCACGCAGCCACGCGCCCAGCGCGGCAAACCTGTCATGGCGAAATACAATTGCAGGCGTAGCGGCGTCGGTGTCTACATCTTCGGCGCTTTCGTCTTCCTGTCGCTTTGGCGCGTCCCACGGCCCCGGGCTGTGAACCTGTTCCTCTGCCATAGGTTGCGGTGCAGGTGCATCCTGTTCCGGTTGCAGCGATGCAAGCGCATCGCCCGACACCAACGCATTGATCTGCGCTTCCAGTTGTTCGACCCGGCGACGCAATCGGGAATGCCCGACCAGAAGTGCAATCAATGTCACCGGGATGGCCAAAACAACCAGGCCAATAAGAACAAGCAACGTTTCCAACCGAGTCTCTCCGATCCGTAATTTCGGCCAAGCTATCTTGTGCTGTCGGTCAGCAACAGTCAGGAAAGCCGTGACAAAGTCTAAAGTACCGAAATCGCCGGACGGGCGATCATCAGCCACAGGATAGTCAAAACCGCCAGAAACGCCGGAACCCCGCAGGCGAACCAGAACCGAAACAAGCGGTGATACTCCGGTGGCAGTTGCGTTCCCCGCTCTGCCGCCATTCGCGCGTGGTCGCGCAACCGGATTTGAACCCAAACCACCGGCAACCAGAAAAAGCCCGTCAAAACATAAAGCACCAGAGACAACACGATCCAACCTTCACCCAAAGACCACCCGATCTGCCAGGCAAGCAGCGCTCCGGTCACTGGTTGCAGGATGACAGCAGTCGTGGTGAACAGAAGGTCGGCAAGCACCACGATACCCGCCGTATGGGCGATGACGCGCGGGTCGTTTGTCCGGTGCGCCATCAGCATGAAAAAGGCGATCCCTGCCCCTGTTCCCAGCAGCACACATGCACCGATGACATGCAGCCATCGCAAGATCAGTTCAGGGTCCATCATCGGCTCTCAAACAAGGGCAACGCCACAAGCGACAGGATCATCGCGGGCAGGATTTTCACCAGCGGCCCCAGCGGGTCCAACCACAAGTCCGGCATCGTGACCGAAGCGGCAATCAGGTAGAATATGGCCACAGTCAACTGCGCCATACATGCCCGCGCCGCCCATCGGCGCCACAGGATGGCCAGACCAAGTGCTATGTCGATCAGGGACCAGAACACAACGCTGGTCACCGCCAAGGCGGATGACCACCCCGCTTCGACCAGCATACCAGAAGCCGTAGACAAACCCGCCAGCCCAAACAGGCCCGACAGCAACCAGAACAGGCTGAGTGTTGCAACGATCAGCGGCATCAACAGCGTCATCCGCGCGGTCAACCGATGCTCGCGCGCGCAAGGCAGCATGGCATAAACCTCAGGCAAGGCGGCATTTCCGCGCCCGGCCGCTGCACGATAGGGGCCAGGGTCGCCGATCACGCCATCCGCCATGACCGTCATCGCCGTGCTGCGCAGCGGAGACCGCCAACCCAACAGGGCCAGACAATCCGCCATGGCCGCAACGGCTTTTGTCAGGACAGGCGGCAGGACCAGATGGAAGCGCGCAGCGGGAAACCCCAGCCACTGCCGCGTGCAGCGCACCACGTCCGACAAACTATGCGGGGTATCCTCGACCAGATCGTAATTACCCTGCGGCAGACGACCGGCAACGGCAGCAATCACGACGTCACACAGATCGGGCATCCCGATGCATTGAACGGGTGTATCGGGGTAAGCCAGCGGTTGAATAAAAGGAACAGACGCCAGCATTCGAAGCAACGCCGTTCCCCCATAATCCGTTTGCCCGATAACAAGCCCTGGCTTTAGAATCCAAAGTGTTACGCCCGATGCGCGCAAAGCGGCATCTCCGCGTGCCTTGCTGCACAGGAAATGCGTGCTGGCGTCCGGCTCTGCTCCGATGGCCGAAATCTGAACAATGCTTATGCCACCTTCCGCGCAGGCCCCTGCAAGGGCTGCGACCGCCATATGGTGCACCGCTTCAAGGTTGTCCTGCGCGTTATCCTGCAAAGCCCCTGCGCAATTCACCACGACATCGACGTCGGCCAGCAGGTCCTGCCAATCGTCCTTGTGCAACAGATCGCGCATATCGCCCTGTTTCAGCAAAACCCCCGGCAGGACCTTTGCCCCTTGAGCAAGATTGCGCCCCATGCCCTGAACCGTGGCACCTGCGGCCGACAATGCCCGCGTGACGGCGGTGCCGATGAACCCATAAGCACCCAGAACCAATACGTTCTTTCCAGAAAGCTCGTGATCTGCCATCGTCCTTTGCACCTGTTTTGCGCCACTCTACCTATCCGGGAAGTTTTGACCAGTCGCGACTACCGTGCTGCGACATTTATGGATGGAACAGAGACCCGACGAGATACGCGATCAGTGCCGCCAGACCACCGATCAACAGCGTTTCGATACCTGACCGCCACCAGGGCGCCAACGACCACCGGCTTTTGAACGCACCAATCGCAAAGAAGACCCCCATCGTCATCCAGACCGACATCTCGAAAGCATTCTCCACCGACGCCAAAAACGGCAACAGCGGGATCATCCCGGCCACAAGGAACGCGAAGAACGTTGCCAACGCGGCTTTCATCGGATGTGGGTCGACACTGCCCAGCCCATATTCACCCTCGATCATCAGGTTGACCCAATGTTCGTGGCTCGACGTGATCGCGGCGGTGGCTTCGTTCAGAATTTCCCCTGACAACCCTTTTTGCGACAGAATTTCACGGACCTCCTCGCGCTCGCCGTCGGGGTAGAGTGCGATGTGGCGTTCCTCGATCGCCCGAATGCGCCGTATGTTGTCCAGTTCGGCCTTGGTGCCCGAGTAATTCCCGGCAGCCATTGAAAACCCGTCCGCCAGAACGTTTGCCAAACCAAGTGCCACGATAACAAACGGGGAAAGGCCCGCCCCCGCGACACCGGCGACAATGGCAAATGTGGTGACGGAACCATCAATGCCGCCATACACAACGTCGCGTAACACACCGCGCCCGGGCGGAGCGTTGATCCGGTCGGCAATTTCCTGCGGACTGTGACCGTGATCCGTCATGGTTTGCTCCTATTGCTCACTGGCAGAGTGCAGAAGGGTGTGGTCTGACGCTTTGCTCTGGATCAACCCTTGGAGAACAGACCCTGCAAGGCGCGTTTAATGATGCCTCGCGTGGAAGGTTTGTGGCGTTTTGAGAATGGCAGCGGGCGGCAGACCTCCATCGCGGCCACGCCCACTCGGGCGCTGAGCGCACCGTTGACCAGACCTTCTCCGAACCGTCGGGACAATTTGCTGAGAACGGACCCGCCCAGAACAGGTTCCAGCAGATCGTCACCAACGGCCACCGCCCCAGTTGCGACCAGATGCACAAAGACGGCACGGGTCAGACGCCAGCTTCCCAGCGTGCCAGCCCGCCCCCCGTAGATTTCCGCGACGCGGCGGATCATCCGTAGGGACGCGGCCAGAGCCGTTACAACATCCGCCAGTGCCAGAGGGACCAAAGCGGTCACGGTGGCAACCTGCCGTGCTGCGGCCTCAACCTCACGGCTGGCAGCGGCGTCGAGCGGGGCCAACAATTCATCCTCGGCAAGGTTTAAAAGCGCCTCGGCATCGAACTGTTCCCCCATACGCTCGGACAACCGCTCGCGACCCCAGCGGGTATCCTCGCGCCCTTTGTAGAATGCAATGATGCGATGTGTGACCGCACGCGCCTGAGCCAGGTCTTCATCAGCCAATGCAATATCCGCTGCACGGCGCATCCCATCAACACGGGACAACCGCCCCAAAGCCGCGAGCTCGCGTAGCGCGATGATCACCACCACCAGAACCAATGCAGCCAACAATCCGGCAACGATCCAACCCAGAACGGGCATCCGCGTCACCAGAGAGGTTGCAAAATCCCAGGCGGCCACCGATATGGCGGCCCCGACCACCGAAAGCGCAAGCCCCCAGAACCAGCGCGCAAGGACTGAGGGTTTGCTGGCCGCCAGCCGGGCCGCGCTTTGCATCGCCTGCCCCTGAGGTGGCACAGTATCCGGCACCGGTTTTGCCTGCGCGACATCAGCAGCGGGTTCATCATCGTCAAGATCGATCAAAACCGGACCTTTAGCCATTTGTCGTATCCCTGCTGTGCCAGACAAACCTTATGTCCGGCAGGTTTTCATCGTTTTCTGCCCCATCGCTGCGCGCCACCTCGGCAAAGCCGTTTCGCTCATAGAACCGACAGGCACGGGAATTATCCTGAAACGCGTACAAGCCCAGCCGCCGCTGGCTTGATTTCGCGTGATCCAGCAATTGCTGGCCGATCCCCTGCCCCCGAGCTTGTGCATCCAGATAAAGTGAATGGATTTCACCCCCATTCAGCGCCAGAAACCCGACCACGCCTGTCTCAGCCTCGGCCACAGTGACCCAGTCCTGATCAATCATCCGGCCGCAAAAGGCGATGGTTTCAGCACAGCTGTGCAATTTGGGCATCCAGTCGTTTTCCAAAGCGAAATCGTGCAGGATCGTACCGATTGTACCGGCATCTGTGGTGCGTGCGGGGCGCAGTGTCGTGATCACAATCTGTCTCCGATCAGAAACTGCGCTGCACGATCCAGTCGAATATGCGGGGGGCCGTCACCAGGTTTCAGGGTTAGTTTTGCCGGCGCAAAGGCCATGAACCCATAATCTTCGTTCAACCAGCTCTCCGCCCCATTTCGCGCCGGACCCAACAGATGCGTTGGATCCTCGGGCAATTGTCCGGGATAGAAAGCGGCCTGTTTGCCGCTGCCTAACAAAGTACCACGCACGCATGGCAGATCGGTCCCGTCGTGGCTGCGTATCTCTTCGGTTGTTGCACGTAACGAGGCCAGAGACAGGGCCGCAGTCCGGGCCCCGGCGAATTTCGCACGATCGCGTGCCTCGCGCGTCAAAGCTTCGATAATCGCGGTCAGGCGGGGATGCTGCGTGTGGTGCAGGTGGTCCGCTTTTGTCGCTGCAAACAGGATGCGTTCGACCTTTTTGCCCAACAAAAGCTGGCTCAGCCATGCGTTCCGTCCCGGACGAAAAGCCGACAGGATATCAGCCATCGCGCGGCGCATATCTTCAACGGCCTGAGGACCTTTGTGAATTGCGCCCAGCGCGTCAACCAGAACCACCTGCCGGTCAATCCGCGAGAAGTGATCCCGAAAAAACGGTTTCACGACCTGAGATTTATAAGCTTCGAACCGCCGTTCCATCTCGCGCTGAAGGGTCCTGCGCCGCGACGGGCCCGTGATTGCCAACGGTGCAAAGGTCAGAACCGGAGATCCCGCCAGATCACCCGGCAACAGGAATCGTCCGGGGGTACAGTCGTAAAACCCGGCATCGCGCGCTGCGTTGAGGTAGGCGGTGAACGACGCGGCCAGAGCTTGTGCGGCAGGTTCGTCGTGCCCTACCGACGGGTCTGTATCTTGGACCAGCGCCAGATATGCGGCAGCCGCTGCGCGGGTCTTAATCCGTGCCAGTGTTTCCTGAGACCAGTCTGCGTAAGATTTGTCCAGCAAGGCCAGATCCAGCAGCCATTCTCCGGGATAATCGACGATATCCAGATGGACCGTGCGCGGCCCTTGCAACCCGGCAAGCAGCCCGGCGGGACGGGCCTTGAAGGACAAACGCAATTCAGACACCGCACGCGTGCTGTCTGGCCAGTGCGGTGTCGGTCCCGTCAGGGCAGACAGGTGCGATTCATAATCGAACCGGGGCACAGTGTCATCCGGTTGGGGTTGCAGAAAGGCGGCATTGATTCGCCCCTCCTGCTGCGCAACCAGCCCGGTCATACGGCCCCGATCCAGCAGATTGGTAACCAACGAAGTGATGAATACTGTTTTGCCGGATCGTGCCAGCCCGGTGACACCCAAACGGATGACCGGCTCGAAAAATGTCTCGGACACGCTGTCGCCGATACTTTCGACGCCACGCGCAAGACTGTCTGCCAGTGAAGAGATGACCAATCCGCCGCCCCGCAATTTTCCTTTTACCCAAGATAGGTAGCGGTCGCGGCACATACCAGCGCTTTCGCCCCCTTGCCCGATCCTGCGCTGCGCTGTACCAGCGGCACATGCCCAGATATGCGTTGAAAGTTGAATACCAGGGGGAACCGTTTGCCGGATGGCAGCGGCAAAAGGATCAGCCGTCGGTGCAAGGTGCCATCGAACAGGCCCTGTCCCGCATTCAACCGGGTTCGCATACGATTGCTGCAGCGGGGCGCACGGACGCCGGCGTTCACGCTCTGGGGCAGGTTGCCCACTGCGACATGGCAAAGGAATGGGACCCGTTCCGCCTGTCTGAGGCGCTGAACTATCACCTCAAGCCTCTCCCAGTGGCCATCGTAAAGGCCGCCCCCGTGACCAAGGATTGGCACGCGCGGTTTTCAGCGGTTGAACGGCAATATCTGTTCCGCATCCTGATGCGCCGGGCGCCCGCAACCCACGACCGGGGACAGGTCTGGCAGATTAGCCACCAGCTGAATGTCGACGCCATGCAGGAAGGCGCAAACATGCTGCTGGGTCGGCATGATTTCACTACGTTCCGGTCGTCGATCTGTCAGGCGGCCAGCCCGGTCAAAACCCTTGATGAACTGCGCGTTGAATGGGTCGAGGGCTTTTCCGCCCCCGAGGTTCATTTCTACGTGCGCGCCCGGTCGTTTTTGCACAATCAGGTGCGCAGTTTCGTCGGAACGCTGGAACGTGTGGGCGCCGGAGCGTGGACCCCGGAAGATGTGCGTGAGGCTTTGAAAGCCGCCGACCGCGCTGCCTGCGGGCCGGTGTGTCCGCCGCACGGGCTGTATCTGGCGCGGGTCGGATACCCGGAACCGGTGTTCGACTGATCTAAACCGCGCGCAGAAGCAACCCGCCTGCAATCACCGCAATGACAAGCCCCGCCACCAGTTCGATGGAGGGTGCCAAAACCGACGCAAAGCGCGTGGCCGAAGCCGAAGCCAGCAGCCCGCCGCGCAGGCCAAAAGACGTCCATCCGACCAGCGTAGTCACAGTCGCCGTGCCAAGCGCCATGGCGAAAGCACCCGCGATCCCCACCATGGCGATGCCCATTTGCCACGTCAGAATCAATACAAACAAGGCACCGGTACAAGGCCGAGCTGCTATGCCTGCGATCAGGATCAGGGCTTCGCGCAACGTGCCCACATTCGCGACCTCGTCCGCGGTTGGACCATGACGATGACCGCACTCCGCGCAGGCTCCGTCATCATGATGGTGCTGATGGGTGTGATCGTTAGAGACATGCTTTTTTTGCTGTCGTGCGAAATTGCGCACAGCCCGTACAACCAGCCAAAGCCCAATCAACGCAATGGCTCCGTAGCTGATCGGAGCCATGACCTGTTCGGTCGTCCCAACTAGGCTTTCGCGGGACATCTGAAAGACCAGCACCCCCGCGTAGACCAGCACAACCGCCGTCACCGCCTGACCAAGGCTGGACAATACACTGATCGCCGACAACCGCCAGAAGGCGACACGCCGACCCAAACCGTAGCCCCCTATCAAAACCTTCCCGTGGCCCGGACCCACAGCATGAAAGAACCCGTAGGCGAAACAGACGGTCAGAAGCGTGGCCACCGCCTGAGGCTGTTCCGCGCGCGCGGCACGCAGGGACCGCGCGATCTGGTTCTGAAAGTCCCGCTGCTCTCCGGCAGCCCAACCTGCCAGACTGTCAAACCCACCGCTGCCCCAGAACCAAAGCAGCAAACCAAAGGCCAGAGCGACCGGAACAATCAGGAAACGGGACATGAAACAAGGATCTCAGTCGCAAAGTTCTCACCAACCAAGGGAATATCGTTTTCCTCGAGGTCGTAATCCGCGTCCAGTGTCAACAGAAACGCCTGCATCTGTGCAAGCTGCCCGTCTATGTCGGGTTCGTTACGATCCATCTGGCATAAAGCTGGGCCTGTCACAGTTACAGGGCGCGTTATCTCATAGGCCGTATAGAAGGACTCATCAAATGCCTTGGCGGAAAGCCCTGTGGCAAGTATTGCGTCGCCTTCGACCGCTCGCAAATGGGTGGTTACAATCCGCCCGTCTTCCGTTGTCGCACTGGGCTCCATTGGACTGGACAGAGCCACCAGTGCGCCGTCTTTGGTGAGCACGAGGTCGCCGTTGTACCCCTCGACCCATTGCATATCGAACCCGCTCAGACGTTTTTCTTCGCTTTCCGTCAAAATGCCGTCAGCATCCTGATCCAGATTCATGTCTTCCAGAACAAGCAGAGAGTAGAATTCGTCATATGCCCAAGTCACCCGGATATGGGTCAGGTGACCGGCCTCATCCACGATGAATTCCAGCCCGGTGTCGATAAAGACATGCGGGTGGGATAGTGCCGGGATCGGCAGGCAACAGGTCATGACAGTGAACAGCCAGCGCATATGCGCAAGATAGGTCTGAAGGGACACGGCGACAACGGCCTTTACACACACATGCGGAAACTGGCCGACCTTCAGACTGGCGGGAACAGCACAAGTGTTTGCAGAGCGGTTCCTACAGGACCCTGCGTGTCGAAAAGCACGGACTGAGACATGCCGATGCCCGTAGGTTGCCAATGTGAAACCGAACGGGACGCCAGCCAATCTGACACCGGTTCGCGGTGGATATTCACGGTCAGATCGGTGTTCATGAACCCCATTTCCGACGTCGGAGCATTCCACGAGATTCCATTGCCGCAATCCGCCAACGGGCACAGTGCCTGAATGGGCGACTGATCTTCGCCGCTCAACAGCTTTGGGGTGCGCATCCAGACCGTTTTCGGTCCGGCCCCCTGTTTGCCGTCTTTGGGATAAAGGATGTCACTGTAGTGGGCAAACCCCTTCAAATCATGACGAATCTCGCCGATTGGAAAAGGACCTTCTACTGCGTCTTCCAACTGTGGCGCACTGATTTCGACGTTTGCCACCGCGCCCAGATCGCGTCGCGCCAGATGCATGGTGGTGGCCGTGGCGCAGAGTGTGTCATCCAGGTCGTGCACCGCAACCCGTGTGGTCGCCAGCGTCTTGGTATGGCGCGTGGTTTCTGCGGCAACCCGCAACCCGGCCAAGGGCAGAGGGCGCAACAGGTCAACTGTCAGGCGGGTCAGCATCTTTTCGGGGCCAACCTCAGTTTCCGCTGCCCGCACTATCAACCCGCTGACCGGCCCTGCGTGGCAATGATCGGCAGACCACGGACCGCGTGCAGGATCATGTCCTACAAACGCCCCATCCTCGCGCTGATGAAAATAGGTCTGATCCGTGAAGTCGAGCCCTGCCATCAGTCCCCTCTGGTCATTCGCTGCGTTGTGTGCCTCGGCTCACTCATACCGGTAACCGGTTGCGAAGTAACGTGGTTTCCCTTGCGCGAGGTGAGTGGTATCTTCACGAAACTGTTCTTTTCGGGTTTTGAAACCGGGCTGTACTTTTAGGCACGAGGATGGCTTAACAGACCTGATCCTGTCCACCGCTGTGACGGGACGTCACCACATCACATCCAAGTGGGGTCGCATATGGCGTTGTTGATTGAAACCGGGTTGTCGGACTGGATTGGGGATGAGGAAATCGCCACCTCACTACAAGCCTTAGCGCCCGGTGCAGACATCCGCACACCCGGAACGCTGGGCGACCCCAACGACATTACGATGCTTGCAGTGGTCAGCATGCAAAGCAATCACCCGGCGAAGTTGCCCAACCTGAAACTGGTTCAGAAGCTGGGGGCCGGGGTTGAGACCATAGTTGGCCATCCGGACCTGCCTCCGCATATCCGAGTGGCACGTTTGAAGCCAGACGCGCCTGCGCAGGGCATTGCCGAATGGTTTCTGGCCTATATTCTGCGCGCTCAGCGCCATATGGTTTTTCACGAGGCATCCCAGAGCCGCGCCGAATGGTTGCCGCGCGCACCTATCTTCACACCTGATACGGTTGTGGGCGTTCTGGGTCTGGGCCATATAGGGGCCCGCACTGCCCGCATGTTACATGCCGTCGGGTTTCAGGTCATGGGCTGGAGCCGCTCACCAAAGTCCATCGATGGTGTCACCTGCCTGCATGGGCAAGACGCGCTGCCTCGGCTATTGGGGCAATGTGATCACGTCTGTGCCATCCTTCCTTCGACGCCGCAAACCGCGGGTTTGTTTGACGCACAGACGCTGGCCGCGATGAAGCCGGGCAGTCAGTTGCTGAACGCCGGACGCGGAAACCTGATTGACGAGGCGGCGCTGATCGCGGCGCTGGATAACGGCTCACCGGGCCATGCCGTGTTGGACGTCACGTCACAGGAACCGCTGCCAAAAGACAGTCCCTTGTGGCGGCACCCTTCTGTGACGATCACACCGCATGTCTCGGGCTGGTATCTGGGGGACGCACTGTCGGATGTGGCTGAGAACTACCATAGGCTCAGGTCCGGCGATCCCCTGTTGCACGAAGTCAGTCGCGATCTGGGGTACTGATAACCAAGTCAGAGATCAGGGCGTCAGGATCCAGTTTCCGTTACCATCATTGCACCGGCGGGTTCTGATCTCGCGGCTTTGGTCGCTGCCTTCCGGCTGGATGACATGCTGAAGGCCGACGCAGTTGCCCTGAACGTTTTGCACCCGGATCGTTCCTTTTGAGCCGGTATCGTCGTTTTGCCAGGACCGTTCCTGCCCTACAGAAGGCGTGCCATTGTTCAAAAGGGCATTCGAGGTTTCACTGACCACTTCAAAGTCTGCCGGGGACAGCCCCATCTCAGCTATGATTCGGGAGAGTGACTTGGCGTCGGCGGAACCGGTCATCAATAGGGTGCCAAACGCGGCAATGACGGGTAAAAACTGGGCTTTCATTGTGGCCTCACAGAACTGAAATCATTTACGACCAAGGATATACCTCTGTTTCAGCAGGGCCAAGCCCCGGGGTGCCGACCTTCAAAATATCCCGAACAAACCTATCGCGTGTCAGGACCTAATAGCGCCGCGCCTTTGTCCCCATAGTGCCATTCAAACGATCCCGAGGCACACAAATGACCCATCCGACCTACTTCGCCCCGACCGGCGGCCACCCCGGCCAGAACCAGTTGCTGACCGACCGCGCCATGTTCACAGACGCGTATGCGGTCATTCCCAAAGGTACGATGCGCGACATTGTCACCAGCTATCTGCCGTTCTGGGAAGGAACACGCCTGTGGGTTCTTTCACGCCCGCTCAGCGGATTTGCCGAAACGTTCTCGCAATACATCATGGAAGTGCAGCCCGGCGGCGGCAGCGATCAGCCAGAGACAGACGCGCAAGCACAGGCAGTGCTTTTTGTCGTCGAAGGAACAGTCACTTTGACGCTGAACTCGGAAAACCATGTGTTGGAGACAGGCGGATACGCCTATATCCCCGCCGGCAGCGACTGGACATTGCGGAACACTGGCCAGACGGCAGCCCGGTTCCACTGGGTCCGCAAAGCCTATGAGTCCGTTCCCGGGTTGTCCGCGCCAGACCCGATCATCACCAACGAACGCGATGTGACGCCTGTCGAAATGCCGGGCACCGAAGGCCGATGGTCCACCACGCGGTTCGCAGACCCGCAGGACCTGCGCCATGACATGCATGTGAACATCGTCAATTTCGAACCAGGCGGGGTCATTCCCTTCGCCGAAACCCATGTGATGGAACACGGGCTTTATGTTCTGGAAGGGAAAGCGGTTTATCGCCTCAATCAGGACTGGGTCGAAGTTGAGGCCGGAGATTACATGTGGCTGCGCGCCTTTTGCCCGCAAGCCTGTTACGCAGGGGGGCCGGGCCGGTTCAGGTATCTGCTTTACAAGGACGTCAACCGGCATATGCCCCTGTCCCTGTCGCGCCGCTAAACGCTGGGCTGGCTGGGAATCGCAGTGATCTTTTGCCCCGGGGCTTCACACAAGGGTCGGAATTTGCTGAAATCCAGGTAACTTCTTGTTTTGAGCATTGGAGATTTGTCCATGAAACTGCGCCTTGCCCTGATAGCCGTTGCCACACTCTCTACCTCTGCAATCCTGCACACCGCACCCGCCATTGCGGGGGAAGAGACCAAATCCGTCTTCGTCATGAGCCGCAACTGGGCTGTGACACAGGTCGCAGACGAACCGGTCATTTATCGCGCCACACGCGACAACAACAACCTGAACCCATTCGGCCCGCCCCCACGCCTTCGGACAACGCAAGCTATTGCTGCCATTCAACAAGCGACGGGCTGCAAGGTGATCTTCAACAGCATGTACCAGAATATCTCGGGTCAGTTCTTTTCTCAGGTCAGGTGCAAGTAAGCTGTTGCTGATCAGGCATTGAGATCGACCCGACGCCCTGCCATAGCTTGCGCATGAAACTCGCGATTAATGGATTCGGCCGCATTGGCCGCACGATCCTGCGGCAGGTTCTGGCCCTGCCTGAAGGGTCGGATATCGAGCTGGTGCTGATCAATGACATCGCGCCGCTGGAGACCTGTGCTTACCTGTTCAAATACGACAGCACCTTCGGCCCCTATCCCGGCGATGTGTCACAGGGCGATGCCGCGCTGATCGTAGACGGACGCTCTGTTCCTATGACGCACAGTGCCGATCTGACACGCGTTGATTTATCCGGCGTAGACGTGATGCTGGATTGTACCGGGGTCGCGCGCGCATCCGACGTGGCGCGTCGCGGATTGTCTGCGGGCGCCAGCAAGGTCCTGATCTCGGGTCCTTCGCCTGCGGCCGACTTAACCGTCGTTCTGGGGGCGAACGAGGATCAGTTGGGCAGCGCCCGGATCGTATCGAACGCCTCCTGCACAACGAATGGGCTGGCACCGCTGGTCAAAGTGCTGGACCACATTGGCGGTATTTTGTCGGGCCATATGACAACCATCCATTGCTATACCAACAGCCAACCCATGGTTGACGCCCCGCGCGGCGACCTTGCCCGGTCGCGGGCCGGTGCGCTGTCCATGGTTCCGACAACGTCCAGCGCCACACACCTGATCGACGTGGTCCTTCCACATTTGGCCGGGCGCATCTCGGGTGCCGCAGTTCGCGTCCCGACAGCCAGCGTTTCGGCGGTCGACCTCGTGGTCACGCTGGAACGCGGTATGCGGGCCGAGGATTTCGATCATGCTTTGCGTCAGGCTGTTGTCGAGTCACCGGTTTTGGGTTGGACGGATATGCCGCTGGTCTCTTCCGATTTGCGGGCGCGCCCGGATTCGCTGGTCATTGCCGGGCCGGAAACCCGCATGGTCGGAGAAAATCAGGTGCGCGTTTTCGGCTGGTACGACAATGAATGGGGCTTTTCGGCTCGCATGCTGGACGTGGCCCGTCTGATGGCCGCGTCGTGACCGGACTAACCTTCGTACACAGCGTCGGGTCGGCAACTATAGTTTAGGCCCCGCGACAGGGTATTCTGTAACGCGAACCACCTTACTGATCCGTTCAATCATGAAATCCATGAACAGGCGTGCCTTTGGATCCTGATGACGCCGATGCGTGTATAGGCAGGCCATCTGAACTGAAACAGGCGGAGTTTCCGTTGCAACCGGCACGAGGCGGCCGGATTTCAGATGCTCGGCCACCTCGAAAACCGGCTTCATTGCAATGCCTTGACCGGACAACGCCCAATCCGTCAGAACATCCCCATCATCACATTCGAACCGCCCGGACACGGCAAATCGTTTCGGGCCATCGGGTGTGACCAGCATCCACTGAAACTCGGTCGCACCCGGAAAGCGCAGATTCAGGCATTCATGCTTGTCGGCAATCAGGTCAGCCCCGGTCTTAGGCATACCGCGCCGCGCCACATAGTCTGGCGCAGTGCACAGTACACGCTGGCAGTCGGCAATCTTGCGAATACGCAACGTGCTGTCCTCGGGCTGGCCAATGAAAAACGCCAGATCCAGACCTTCCGTCGTCAGATCAACCGAGCGATCCGTCAGGCGCAACCGGACATCAATCTCGGGGTATTCCGTAAGAAACTCGGGCACATGTGGAGCCAGCAATCGCCTCCCCACCCCCAGTGGAGACGCCACGAACAACGACCCACGCGGTGCCTCGGTCAGATGTGTGACCTGAGCCTCGGCCTCGTCCACCGCATCCAGAACCGCCACCGCACCGGGATAAAATGCCTTTCCCTGCTCTGTCGGGGACAGGTTGCGTGTGGTGCGCTGGAACAGACGTACACCCAGATGGTCCTCAAGCTGCGATATTCGCGCCGATGTCACCGCTGGCGAAATCCTAAGATCCCGCCCGGCCGCAGACATGCTGCCCAGATCGTAAACCCTGACAAAGGTTCGGATGTTGTCGAGATAGGACATTTTTTCGGTTTTTTTGATACCCGTTGACAATATACTGGGAATACCGAAGAACCGCCCGTTTGCCTAGTGAATTGCACTGGGCCAAGACCAAAGGCCGGCCCGGACATTTGTTGCATACGGTTGGCTATCGCCTGCAACGCGGCAATTCCAGTCTGCCAATCTAGATGCGCAAAACGATTGTGTCGGCACACACCGGGACAATTTGACCAAAATTACCCGATCCCGCGTTTATCTCTTTTCCCAATAGCATTCAGATGTTCTAACCTGACACTATAAGACCGTCCGTGACACGGTAGCTGAGATTTGGAACTGGGACAGTTGGGGCAATTCATGCAAGGGCGCACGCCGCAAGGCCGTTTGAAGTTCTGGCTGAGTGCCATTGTCATGGCAATGACCCCGACCGCTCTGATGGCGCTGGAAACCTCTCTGACGGCGCCGGGCGCTTCGAAGGAACTGGTTGAACGCCTGAAAAAGACATCATCGGTTACAACAGCGAAAGAGCGGGGCTTGGATACGCCACTTGAAATCCTGTCTGCCGCCTTGTCGGATTACCGCACGCTAGTACAGATCTTGTATGATGAAGGGTATTTCAGCCCGGTTGTCAGCATCAAGCTTGACGGGCAGGAAGCCGCTGAGTTGAGCTCTTTGACTGTGCCAACACAGATCAACAGGGCCGCAATTACCGTTGAAACCGGACCAAGCTTCAAATTCGGCACGGCCATTGTTCAGCCCCTGGCGTCTGGCACCGTTCTGCCCGAAGGTTTCGCCCCCGGCAAGTTGGCAACGACCGGAGCCATTCAAAAAGCAGGCTCGGACGGTGTGCAGGGGTGGCGGAATGCGGGCCATGCGAAAGCGAAAATTGAGGATCAGACCATCATCGCCCGCCACGCGCAGGCCCGTCTGGATGCGCAGATTGATCTGGACCCGGGGCGCAGGTTGACGTTTGGCAGAATGTTCATCAAGGGCGACACGGATGTGCGCCACCGGTCCATCGAAAAAATCGCCGGTTTCCCAAGCGGGGAAGTTTACTCACCAGAAAAAATCCAGAAGGTTGGAACGCGTTTGCGCCGCACCGGCACGTTCAACGTCGTCTCTTTGCAGGAACATGAGACAGCAAACCCCGACGGGACACTGGATTTCGACGCCACATTCGAAGACTTGCCAAAGCGTCAGCTGACCTTTGGGCTCGAGCTGGCCTCGCGCGACGGCCTCGACGTGACCGCGACCTGGACACATCGAAACATGTTCAAACGCGCGGAACGCCTGCGTTTTGAGGCCGCGATACGAAATATCGGTGGTTCCGAAGATCTTGATGGGCGGATCGGATTGCGTCTGGATCAGCCCGATCGTCTGGGTCCGGACGACAATACATTCTGGAACGCGTTGCTGGAGCGCCGCAACACCGAAAACTACAATGTTTCGGTTGCGTCTGTGGCATATGGTGCGCGCCGCACATTCTCGGACACGCTGTATGCCGAAGCCTCGGCTGGATTACAGTGGTCAGATGCTGACGACGCCTATGGAAATGGCCGAAAGTTTAGGTACTTTATCCTGCCCTTCCGCTCGGAATGGGATGAGCGCGACAGCAAAGTCAGCGCCACGCGCGGCTTTTATCTGGATACCGAAGTCATGCCTTTCGTTGGCTTTTCCGGCACCGATACAGGCATTCGCCTGTTTGTCGACGGGCGGGTCTATACCAGCCTTGGAACCGGCGGCAGGGTGGTGCTGGCCGGGCGGGCGCAGCTTGGATCGGTCATTGGCCCACCTGCGAGTGGCGTTACACCTGATTTTCTGTTCTTTTCCGGTGGCGCGGGAACCGTGCGCGGGCAACCCTATGAAAGCCTTGGCATCCCTGTCGGGACCGGTGTCGCAGGCGGCAAATCGTTCCTTGGACTTTCAGGTGAAATCCGGGGCAAGGTGACAGATTCCCTGTCGCTGGTCGGGTTTTACGACTACGGTGTCGTCGATACCTCTTCCTTCATAGGAAGTAGCGCGGAAGATCATGCAGGGGCTGGTATCGGCGTAAGATATGATCTGGGCGGTTTCGGACCCCTGCGGTTTGACCTGGCCTTCCCGGTAAGCGGGTCCAGCGGCGACGGTCTGCAGTTCTATATCGGGATCGGGCAAGCGTTTTGAGACGGCACCTTTCATACCCACTGCTGATTGGCACGCTGATGCTTGTGCCAGTAGCCGGCCCCGCGCAGGAGGACGAAGGCGGCAGCATGATCGAGCGGTTCCTACAGGACACGCTGTCGGGCGACGATCAGAATGTTACCGTCAAAGGCCTGCAAGGCGCGCTGAGTTCACGCGCCACCATTGCCGAGATCACGGTGGCTGATGATGAAGGGGTCTGGCTGACCATCCGGGAAGCGGAACTGGATTGGAACCGGTTGGCGCTGATCCGCGGGCGGTTCTCGGTCAACGCGCTGACCGCACAGGAAATCAACGTCGCCCGCGCACCGGGCACCACGACCAAGGACACACAGTCCCCTTCTGCCGAGACCCAGGCTTTTCAACTGCCTGAACTGCCCGTGGCCATCGAAATCGGCGAAATCCGTATTGGCGAACTGGCATTGGGCAAACCATTGATCGGTGTCGCGGCGGAACTGGCCGTCAATGGCAACCTGTCGCTGGCCGACGGCACGTTGGACACCAAACTGGACATCACCCGACTGGATCGGGCCGGTGATGAAATCTCTTTGGCTGCGGGCTTTCGGAACTCCGACAGCCAGATCGATCTTGACCTTCAGGTCACCGAAGCTGCGGGGGGTCTGATCTCGACCGCCTTGAAAATGCCGGACAGCCCTCCGATCGGATTGACCGCAAAAGGGTCCGGGCCGGTGACAGATTTTACGGCCGATATCGGCCTGAGCAGTGATGGGCAGCCACGAGTGACCGGGCAGGTTCGTTTGCGTTCTGCCCCAACAGCCGCGGCTAGCGCGGAGGAGGGCATCGCCTTTACGGCAGATCTGGGCGGTGACCTGACGCCCTTTGTCGCCGAGAATATGGATACGTTTTTCGGCCCCAAAACGCAGTTGATCGTGGATGGGCGTACCCTGCCTGAAGGAGCATTGGATATCAGTGATCTGGAACTCAGTTCTCAGGCACTGAACCTGAAAGGGGCGCTGCAACTGGCGCCGGGCGGTCGGCTGCAACTGGCGGCCCTGCAAGGGCGCATTACGCCGCCAGAGGGGCAAAGCGTCGTCCTTCCGTTATCAGGTGGCGACACATCGATAGAGGCTGCTCAGGTCTCTGCGTTGTTTGATGAGAAAAACGGCAATCTCTGGGATCTGAGCCTGACCGCAAACGCCATAAAATCCGACACCCTGAACCTGCAACGCGCGCAGATTACGGCGCAAGGGACCTTGGAACAGGGTGACGTTTTGCGGATCGACGGTGATTTGCAGGCAGCTTTGGATGGTATCGACCTGGCTGACGATGCCCTGAACACCGCCGTTGGCGACCGCATTACGCTGGACGGTACGTTCCAGTACGGCAGGGATCAGACGTTGAACCTGTCCGGGGTCGAGATGGTCGGCTCGGACTACGAACTGGGCGTTGACGCCGAGATCAGCGGCTTGTCCAGTGGTTTGGCCGTCAATGGCGCCGCGACATTGCAGGCGACCGATCTGGCGCGGTTTTCGGGTCTGGCGCAAATGGAGTTGGGCGGTCAGGCCTCTGCCCGGCTGACGGGCCAGGGTTCACCGCTTGAAGGCAGCTTCGATGGCAAGCTTGAGGTCGAGGGGCGCGATCTTTCCACAGGGCGCGACGACATTGACCCGGTGATCCGGGGCAACACAACAATCACGCTGGACGCCAAACGCGGAGCGGATGGCGTAACAATCCGTGATTTTACGCTGATCGGCGACACTCTGCGCGCGCAGGCTGACGGCAGGGTTACCACCCCTGATGGCAACGTGACGATTGACGGGCAAGCAACAGTCAACGCGCGTGATCTTTCCGTGTTCTCGGGCCTCGCCAAACGTGAGCTTGGCGGTGCGGTACAGGCGAAACTGGACGGCAAAGGCACTGTTCAGACGCTCGAATTTGATGGCACCGCCAGCGTGATGAGCCGGGATATCAAAACGGGCCTGCCCGAGATTGACCCGCTGCTGGTCGGTCGGACCGAGATCACATTCGATGGCGCGCTGAGCCAGAAGCAGATTGAAATCCGCGACGCGGTGATCAAAGGCTCAGCCCTTGTGGCAAGCGCCGCAGCAACAATTGACGATCCGACGGATGCACTGGCTGTGGACGGGCAGGTCAGTCTGAACGTCCCGGACCTGTCACCTTTTTCAGGCCTTGCCGGGCGAGATATTGCAGGCTCGGTCATAGCGGACGTCGCTGGCAAAGGTACGGTTGGCAGCAGGGTATTTGACGTCAAAGGCAACTTGGCTGCCGATGACATCAAGTCCGGCATCAACGCGGTTGACACCCTGATCCCGGGGCGAACGAACCTGACCGTGGATGCGGTGAACGACGAGGCCGGTCTGAATATTCGCACATTCCAGCTGATCGGCACCGCCCTTTCTGCGGATGCATCCGGCAAACTGGACCGCGATGCTGGCGGACTGACCTTTACCGCTGCGCTGGATGATTTGGGGCGGCTGTCGAAAACACTCTCCGGGCCTCTGAAGCTGGACGGCAACGTCGCTCCGACACAATCCGGGCTGGAAGGGTCAGCTCATCTGCTGGGGCCAGAGAGTTCCTATGCCAAAGTGGCCGGTACGGTGGACACAAATGGATCCGCCGATCTGGACTTTGATGCCAAGTTCAACCGCATCGAAAGGTTTGTGCCAGAGTTTCCCGGCACCCTTACCGCTGCGGGCAATGCAAAGCGGGACAGTGGCGTTTGGACCATCGACGCCAAGGCGCAAGGTCCCGCGGACATCGTCAGCACGGTTGCAGGCACCTTTGATGAAACCAGCAGCAATGCAGATATTTCAGCGAAGGGTGGCGTAAACCTAGGGATAGCAAACGTCTTCATCACGCCTAACAAGATTGAAGGGTCCGCACGTTTTGATCTGGCCCTCAAAGGCCCGGCTGATCTGGCGTCCCTAAGCGGGTCGATTACCACCTCGGGAACATCCCTAGCACTTCCCGGCGCGGGTCAGACCATCACCGGGATCAACGGACAGGTGGATCTGGCGCAAAGCCGTGCAACCATCAAACTGAACGGCGGTGTGCGGGCCGGTGGTGGCTTTACCGTAAATGGACCTGTCGATCTGACGCCCCCGTTCAACGCGCAGATCACGACAACAATCGACAACCTCGTCCTGACCGATCGGCTTTTGTATGAGACGACTTTGAATGGCCAGATTGCCATGACCGGCGCCTTAGCCGGGAACAGTTCGCTGGCCGGGCAGATCACCTTTGGTGAGACCAATATCAACCTCGCTGCGGCTTCGGGGGCTGTAGGTGCCGCACCGATCCCTGAGATACAGCATGTCAACGAAAGCGGAGCCAGTTTCATCACGCGTGAGCGTGCAGGTCTGGTAGCCACCGAAGACAAGGGGCAACGCACGTCCAGAATAGCACTGGACGTCAACTTGCTGGCACCCAAAGCTGTGTTCGTACGGGGGCGCGGTGTAAATGCCGAATTGGGCGGCCGGATCTCCATTGGTGGTACGACGACCTCGGTGGTCCCGTCAGGTCAGATTGAATTGATCCGCGGTAATTTCGATATTCTGGGCCGCAGGCTGGCCCTGACCAAAGGCATCGTGACCCTACAAGGTGACTTGACGCCTTATATCGAGTTTGAATCCTCTGCCAGCACCTCGGACGGCACCGCGACCATCGAAATCGCAGGGCCACTGGATTCACCCGAGGTTAACGTGTTTTCCGATCCCGAGCGTCCGGCTGAAGAGGCGCTGGCGATGCTGCTCTTTGGGAACAGGTTCTCGGAAATCTCACCGTTCCTGATTGCGCAGATGGCCGCATCGCTGGCGCAGCTCAGCGGTGCTGGCGGGGATGCGACCAAGGGATTACGCGACTCTACCGGTGTTGATACGATTGATGTTGGTGCGTCAGAGGGTGGCGCGGGCCGACTGGGTGCCGGGGCCTATCTGGGTGAAAACCTCTACACCGACTTTACCGTCAATACCGAAGGCAATACCGAGGTGAACCTGAACCTTGATGTAACCGACAATTTCTCGGTCAAGGGCACGGTTGACGGTCGTGGCGAAACGGGCATCGGAGTGTTCTTTTCAAAGGACTATTAGGATCGCGTCCGACCCCAGCAAACTATTTCCGGCGAATTCCTATCGGTTGGCCGATCTGCGAAGCCGGTTCCAGAGACTTGTGATCCTCCACCATTTGCGCAAGACGCGCCGCTGCCCAATCCGGATAGGGCGCGGATCGCCCGGTACTATGGCTGACATTCATGAAAAGCGCCTCTTGCGTCGCACAAATCTCGTCAGTTTCTGCCAAAAGCATCTGGGCGAAGTAATGTCCTCTCTTGCTGTCAGCATCCAGCATACGGAACCTGAAATAAAATGACGAACCATCTTTGACCTCTTGCACGAAATGCAGATGAGACTGCAGGATGTAAGGCCCCTGCCCCAACGCCTTGACCTGCACCTCGCCCAACCCGAGATGGTCAACCATCAGCTTTTCCAACGCCATGTCAAAGGCGACACCGTAAAACCCGACATTCACATGGCCGTTATAGTCGATCCATTCGGGCCGTACTTCAAAGCCGCGAATTTCCACAGGCGCGGCATACGGGCCATCATGCCCGCCAGGAGGTGTCGAAGTCAGCTGCATTTGGCCCCCTTTACTGTGCGCCTTCATCGTCAAATATAGCCACGGCCCGGACAAATCCCGCAGAGGCCCCTTTTATCTTGAAGGGGAAACAGGAAATCTCGAACCCGGTGGGCGGCAGGTCTTCCAGATTGGTCAGCTTTTCCAAGTGGCAATACCCGATATCCATCGACGCGCGGTGTCCTTCCCAGATAATAGATGGATCTCGGGTCTCTGCGTATTCCTGAGCGGTGAGCGGAAACGGTGCATCCCAGCTCCAGGCGTCGGTGCCGGTGACACGCACGCCACGTTCCGTCAGATAAAGCGTCGCCTCGCGCCCCATTCCACATCCTTTGACCAGATAGTCCGGCGCGCCATAACGTGTCCCTGCCGCAGTGTTGACCACGACGATATCCAGCGGGCAAAGCTCGTGGCCGATGCGCTTCAATTCGGCTTCGACATCTGCCGCGGTAACGACATACCCGTCCTCGAAGTGTCGAAAGTCCAGCTTGACGCCAGGGTTCATGCACCATTCCAACGGCACTTCGTCGATGGTTATCGCCCGTTCACCTTTGTTCATCGTGGAATGATGGTGATACGGCGCATCCAGATGCGTGCCGTTGTGGGTCGCGATCTGCAACCGTTCGATGGCCCACCCTTCACCGTTCGGCAGGTCTTGCCGTTCCAGACCCGGAAAGAAAGATATGACCTGTTCTGCCGTCTGATCATGGGTCAGATATTCGATTTGCGGCAACATGATTGGCGGGTCAGACACGATCCCGGTTTCCAACGGAACGGACAGATCGACGAAACGACGGGCCATTAGCAACTCCTCCACCATATTCCCGGACAGGGTTGGTTGAGCGCAAGCGCCTGTCAAGAAAAGAAAAAGGCGACCCGTCTGGCCGCCTTCTTTGCTTGATATGTATTGGGTTTACTCAGCCGCAACTGCGCCTTCGATCTTCTCGACGCGAATGGCCGAGAATTTGAACTCGGGGATTTTGCCATAAGGGTCGATGGCTGAGTTTGTCAGGATGTTCGCCGCCGCCTCAACATAGGCAAACGGGATGAACACCATATCCTCGGCAATCGCCCGGTCCGCGCGGACCATGATCTCAATCGAACCACGACGTGTGGTCAGGCGGATCATATCGCCCGGCTCGATTCCCATAAGCTTGAGCGTACGTGGATTCATCGAACAGTTCGCCTCCGGCTCCACCGCGTCCAGAACATTGGACCGGCGGGTCATCGAGCCGGTGTGCCAATGTTCCAGCTGACGGCCAGTGGTGGCGATCATCGGGTATTCCTCGTCCGGGGCCTCATCCGGCGGAATGACGCTGGCGGGAGTGAACTTCGCCTTGCCGCCCGAACGGGGGAAACCATCCCCGAACACGATGGCCTGACCCGGATCGGTTTCGCTGAGCGACGGGTAGGTAATCGTCTCGGTCTCCAGACGCTCCCACGTGATGTTGTCAAGCGACGCCATGGTCAGTTTCATCTCGGCAAAGACCTGCGACACATCGGTGTAGTCCCAATTCAGCCCGATGCGCTGTGCCAGCTCAACCGTGATCTTCCAATCTTCGCGCGCCTCACCCGGAGGGGTAACGGCAGGCCGTACACGCTGTACCTGACGGTTGGTGTTCGACACCGTGCCGTTCTTTTCATAGAGTGCCGAGGCAGGCAGGATGATATCGGCATAGTTCGCCGTCTCGGTCAGGAAGATGTCCTGCACGATCATCAGATCCAGTTTGGCCAGTGCCGCGCGGGCGTGGTTCACATCCGGATCGGACATGGCCGGGTTTTCACCCTGAATATACATGCCCTTGATGTTGCCCGCATATGCCTGATCGATGATCTCGGTCACCGTCAGGCCCTTCTCGTTCGAAAAGTCATCCGAATGCCAGACATCATTGAACTTGGCGCGAACACCGTCGTCAGTCACCGACTGATAGTCCGGCAGGAACATCGGGATCAGGCCCGCATCCGATGCGCCCTGCACGTTGTTTTGCCCTCGCAACGGGTGCAGGCCTGCGCCGGGTTTACCGACATTGCCGGTCATCAGAGCCAGCGAAATCAGACAGCGCGAGTTGTCGGTGCCGTGAATATGTTGGCTGACGCCCATGCCCCAGAAGATCAGGCCCGCTTTGGCCTGCGCAAAGGTGCGGGCGACCCGGCGCAGCTGATCCGGTTCAATACCACAGATCGGTGCCATCGCTTCGGGCGTGAAGGCGCGCAGGTGTTCTTTCTCGGCCTCCCAGTTCTCGGTCCAGCGGTGGATGTACTGGCTGTCATACAACTCTTCCTCAACGATCACGTTCATGATCGCGTTGAGCATCGAGACATCGGCCCCTGGACGGAACTGCAGCATTTCATCCGCGAACTTGCGCATACCAACGCCACGGGGGTCCATAACGATCAGTTTGCCGCCACGCTTGGCGAACTGCTTGAAATAGGTCGCCGCGACAGGGTGGTTCTCGATCGGGTTCGAACCGATGATGATCGCCACATCGGCGTTTTCGATCTCGTTAAAGGTCGCCGTCACCGCGCCCGAACCCACATTCTCGATCAGCGCCGCAACGGATGAAGCGTGGCACAGACGGGTGCAGTGATCGACGTTGTTGTGCTTGAAGCCCTGACGGATGAACTTCTGGAACAGGTACGCCTCTTCGTTGGTACACTTGGCCGAACCGAAGCCCGCAACCGAACGTGGGTCTTCGGCGCGCAGGGCCATCAGCTTGGTCGCGGCCAGATCCATCGCCTCTTCCCAGGTCGTCTCGCGGAAATGGGTCGACAGGTTGCCCGGATCAACGTTCAGCCCCTTGGCGGGCGCATCCTCGCGCCGGATCAAAGGTTTGGTCAGGCGGTGCGGGTGGTGGATGTAGTCAAAGCCAAAGCGACCTTTGACGCACAAACGACCTTCGTTTGCGGGGCCGTTGATGCCCTCGACATACTTCACCTTGCCGTCCTTGACCTTCAGCGACACTTTGCAGCCCACACCGCAGAACGGGCAGACGCTTTCGGTTTCGCTATCATAATCCTTGCTGTCCCCCTGCTGCTGATCGTCCAGCACGGTGGCAGGCATCAGCGCACCGGTGGGGCAGGCCTGAACACATTCACCGCAAGCAACACAGGAGGAGGTACCCATCGGGTCATTCTGGTCGAACACCACCTGCGCGGTATGACCGCGACCAGCCATGCCAATCACGTCATTCACCTGCACTTCGCGGCAGGCCCGAACACAAAGGTTGCAGTTGATACACGCATCCAGATTGACACGCATCGCCACATGGCTGTCATCCAAAAGCGGGATATTCTCGGCCTCTTTCGCAGGAAAACGGCTGTCGCTGACATCGTTCAGCTTGGCCATATCCCAGAAATGGCTGGATACGTCATGCGGCTGCTCGGGCTGATCGGCCACCAGTAGTTCCATCACCATGGCGCGCGATTTTTCGGCGCGGTCGGTGTCGGTCTTGACCACCATCCCATCGGCCGCCGGGCGGATGCACGAGGCGACCAGGGTGCGCTCGCCCTCCACCTCGACCATGCAGGCGCGACAGTTGCCATCGGGGCGGTATCCCGGTGCAGGCTTGTGGCATAGATGCGGGATCACCAGGCCCCGGCCATTGGCCGCTTCCCAGATCGTGGTGCCCGCGGGCACGGTGACGTCATCGCCGTTCAGGTTGAAGGTGACGGTCTTGGTTGGGCTTGCGTCAAGCATGGCTCTGTCTCCCTTCAGATTTCGTCAGCGAAATGTTTCATGACCAGGCGGATCGGATTCGGGGCCGCCTGCCCCAGACCGCAGATCGAGGCATCGCCCATGACCTGACACAGATCTTCCAACAGATCGGTATCCCACTTGTCGGCCTGCATCAGCTTTACCGCCTTTTCGCAACCTGCCCGGCAAGGTGTGCACTGGCCACAGCTTTCATCCTCGAAGAACCGCAGCATGTTAATCGCTGCATCGCGGGCGGTGTCCTGATCGGACAGAACCACAACGGCGGCCGACCCGATGAAAGTGCCAAGCGGCTGAAGCGTGTCGAAGTCGAGCGGGACGTCGTCAATGCTTGAGGGGAGAAGACCAGACGACGGCCCGCCTGGTTGATACGCCTTGAACACATGGCCATCAGCCATGCCGCCGGCGGCATCAATCACATCAAGAATGGTCGAACCTGCGGGCAGCAGGTAAACGCCTGGCTTCGCCACACGCCCCGAGACCGAATAGCTGCGCAGGCCCTTGCGGCCGTTCTTTTCAACAGAGTTCAGAATCTGCGGCCCTTCGCGGCAGATTTTTGAGACCCAATACAGCGTCTCGACATTGTGCACCAAGGTCGGACGGTTAAAGACCCCAACCTGTGCCACGAACGGAGGACGGTGGCGTGGCAGGCCCTTCTTGCCCTCGATCGATTCGATCATCGCGGATTCTTCACCGCAGATATAAGCGCCAGCACCCCGGCGCAGGTCGATGTAACCCTTTGCGACGATACCGGCATCTTCCAATGCCGCAATCTCACGACGCAGAATACCCAGCACTGCCGGGTATTCGTCGCGCATGTAGATGAAGCAGGTCTCGGCCTCGACTGCCCACGCGGCGATCAGCATACCTTCGAGGAAGACATGCGGCGTGCGCTCCAGATAATAGCGGTCTTTGAATGTGCCGGGCTCACCCTCGTCGCCGTTTACCGCCAGATAGCGCGGACCTTCGTTCATACGAACAAAGCCCCATTTCTTACCTGACGGGAAGCCAGCGCCGCCCAGACCACGCAGGCCCGAGGACAGGACGTCTTCTTGCACCTGTTCCCAATCACCGCCGTCGCGCAGATCTTTCAGCTTGACGTAGCCGCCGTTTGCCTCATAGGCCGTGAAGGTCTCATAGTCGGGCAGATGCGCATGGGTGTCCCCTGCTGCAATCGCCGACTGCACCTTTTCGGGGGTCGCATGATCAATGTGGTTGTGGCCAATCTCCAATACCGGAGCGGTATCGCAACGCCCCATGCAGGGCGCGCGAACGACGCGAACTTCGGCGGGGTCCAAACCGTCTTCCAACGCCTTCTGTAACTGCTGGGCACCAGCCATTTCGCAAGAGAGGGAATCACAAACCCGTATGGTCAAAGCGGGAGGAGGCGTCTCACCTTCTTTCACCACATCGAAATGGGCATAGAAAGTCGCGGTTTCGTAGATCTCGGCCTGACCGATCCGCATCTCGACAGCCAATGCCGCGATATGGTCGGCGCTGATATGACCGTGTTCGTCCTGAATCAAATGCAGGAATTCGATCAACAGATCGCGGCGGCGCGGACGATCGCCCAGCAGGCGTGTGATTTCAGCCTGCGCCTCATCCGTGAACTGACGGCCTTTGGGTGTGTGCCGCCCCTTGCCTTTACCTGACTTCCAGACGCCCTTGGGTGTGCCTGATGGCTTGGTATCTAATGGTGCCATGATGCCCTCCGATTGAGGTTCCGTCTCTCATCAGGCAAACATATCGTCAAATCGCTTTTGGCAATCGCACGATAACGACACCTTATCACCGCAAAGAGGTCACCACATCCCGCAAAGCCTTGACCGTCGGCAACTCGGGGTCCCGGCTGAGGGTCGCCAGACAAATCGGTTTGCTGACAACAGGTTCGATCAGCGGCAACACTTTCGTTCCCTTCAAATCGCCCAGCGCGCGCACCAGAACCCGAGGGACAACCGTCGCCGCCAGCCCCTCACGCACCATGACCATCGAAGCCGTGAAACCGCTGGTTTCGGCCACGATGTCAGGGTGCAGCCCCTGTTCGGCAAACACCCGGTCCAGAATACGCCGGTTCTGCATCTGCGGCTCTAAAAGGCTGAGCGGAAATTCTGCGACCTGCGCCCACGGGATCGGGCCGCTCTGGTCCGTCAGATGCGTGGGCACCAACAACACATAGGTTTCCTCGTAAAGGGGCTGAACCTGCCGGAAATCGGTGCCGATACTGTCACCATAAGTCACCCCGGCATCAAGGCTGCCTTCGTCCAGCCGATGCTGAATTGCAGTGGCTGACATGGTTTCAATGCGTGTGACGATACGGGGATGCGCGTCACGCAGCCTTTTGACCAACCGTCCCGTGAAAGCGATTGCGGTCGGTATCACGCCGAGGATCAGTGTGCCCGTTATTTCGCCCTTGGCAGCGAGCACCTGCTGTTCCAGCGCCTTGGTGTCGTCCAGAATACGCCGCGCCCGCTGGACGATCATCTCGCCCTCTTCGGTCAGGCCCTGAAACCGGTTGGCGCGGCGGACGATGGAGACACCCAAACGATCCTCAAGATTGCGGATGCGCATAGAAAACGCAGGCTGTGAAATCCCGCACTCCTCGGCCGCCTTGGCGAAATGCCGATGCCGCGCCAAAGCGCTGAGCAGTTGCAGGTCGCGGATTTCGATCAAGGAAAGCTCCAATGCTGCGGATAAGGCAGGATACCCCGCTCACCCGACAGGAACAGCCCAATTGATCAGGTATTAAACAAAAAGTGCATCACATCGCCGTCCTTGACGATATAGCCCTTACCCTCTGCCCGCATCTTACCCGCCTCTTTCGCGCCCTGTTCGCCATTGGCGGCGACATAGTCGTCATAGGCGATGGTCTCGGCGCGAATGAAACCCTTTTCGAAATCGCCATGGATCACACCGGCGGCCTGCGGAGCGGCGGTGCCAGTGCGGATGGTCCAGGCGCGGGCCTCTTTCGGGCCAACGGTGAAATAGGTTTCCAGCTTCAGCAGATCGTAACCAGCGCGGATCAGACGGTCGAGGCCGGGCTCTTCCAGTCCCATCTCCTCAAGGAACATCTGGGCTTCGTCCTCGTCCAGCAGGCTTATCTCTTCTTCGATCTTGGCACTGATGATGACATGGGCATTGCCCTGCGCAGCGGCCATTTCGGCCACGCGGGCAGAGTATTCGTTGCCTTGTGCGGCGTCTTCCTCGGACACGTTGCAGACGTAGAGAACCGGTTTGGTGGTCAGCAGTTGCAACATCTTCCATGCCTTGGCGTCCTCGTCGCTGACTTCGACCAGACGTGCGGGCTTGCCGCTTTCCAGCATGGCCTGCGCCTCGGCCAACAGGCGATCCTGCTGCTGCGCCTCCTTGTCGTTGCCCTTCAGCTTGCGCACCAGATTGGCCCGGCGCTTTTCGATGCTTTCCAAATCGGCCAGCATCAGTTCGGTTTCAATCGTTTCAGCGTCCGCAACCGGATCAACACGCCCGTCGACATGTGTCACGTCGCCGTCTTCGAAACAGCGCAGCACATGTGCAATCGCATCCGTTTCGCGAATATTCGCCAGAAACTGGTTGCCCAGCCCTTCGCCCTTTGACGCGCCTTTCACCAGACCCGCGATATCCACAAAAGTCATCCGCGTCGGGATAATCTGTTTTGAGGACGCAATCGCTGCCAGCCTGTCGAGACGGGCGTCGGGAACCGCAACATCCCCGACATTGGGTTCAATGGTGCAGAACGGGAAGTTCGCGGCCTGCGCAGCTGCGGTTTTGGTCAACGCATTGAACAGGGTCGACTTGCCGACATTCGGTAGACCCACGATTCCCATCTTAAAGCCCATCACGGCCTCCTGCATAGAATACGATCGCAGCTTCTATGCAGGTCCGCCTGAATGCGCAAGGGATTGCTGGCGGCACCTTTGCCGAGTCCATTTCGCCACATCACAAAATTGTTTGGAAAATGTGTTCTTGTCTAAATTGAAAAACGGCACCTACGATAACCAGTTAATATCGCACGATCACTTTTTGTTAGCGGAACCCGATGAAACACTTTTTTCTTGTAACCGTAATGGCGGCAACGGCCTGCGTGTCAGCCCAGGCACAGACCATTGTTTTTGGCGCTGGATACGCTGATTATTCCGAAGACACGTCCGAGGATCAGGGCCTGATCTCGATTGAATACCACCATGCACCATTTCATCAGGCCACGCGGTTTCGCGCCGGTTGGGGTGCGGCCCTAACTGTAGATGAAGATGGTGACACGCATATCGGCGCGGGCCTGATCGGGCAGTATGCGCTGAGCGATCGCTGGTTCGTGGAAGGCAGTGTAATGCCCGGCTACTATAATGCCAGCAACGACCTGAATGATCTTGGGGGCGATTTTCAGATTCGCAGCCTTTTGGGTCTTGGCTATAACCTGAACAATGGCAACAGCGTGTCTGTAGCGCTTACCCATAAATCCAACGCCAGTACCAATGACGAAAACCCGGGCGTGAATGCCCTGCTGGTACGCTATCATCTGGGCTTCTGATCCATTCCTGTCTGGGCGGGATTGATTTTCGGTCAAAGTTTCTGCACATCAGGTCGAAACCCGAGTGCAAGGACATCCGATGACCCGTATCGACGCCAAGTTCGCCGCCCTGAAAGCTGAAGGCAAGAAGGCCTTTGTCGCCTATGTCATGGCCGGGGATCCCGACTATGACACTTCGCTTGAAGTGGTCAAAGGCCTGCCAGGCGCTGGCGTGGATGTTATCGAGCTGGGCCTACCCTTTACCGACCCGATGGCCGATGGCCCTACTATTCAGGCTGCGGGCCAACGTGCGCTTGAGCAGGGCATGACCTTGCAACGCACATTGGATCTGGCACGAACGTTTCGGGAAACAGACGATACAACCCCCATTGTCCTAATGGGGTATTACAACCCGATCTACAGCCGCGGTGTCGACGCGTTTCTGGCCGATGCAAAAGCGGCAGGGATTGACGGGTTGATCGTGGTGGACCTTCCCCCCGAAGAGGACGAAGAACTCTGCCTGCCCGCGCAAGCGGCAGGTCTGAATTTCATTCGCCTAGCGACCCCGACCACGGATGACAAACGCCTGCCTCGTGTTCTGCAAAACACTTCGGGCTTTGTTTATTACGTTTCGATCACCGGGATAACTGGCGCAGCCGAGGCAGAGGCAACAGATGTTGGCCCCGAGGTTGCCCGCATCAAGACCGCGACCGATCTGCCGGTGATCGTGGGGTTCGGGATCAACACACCCGAGAAATCGCGCAATATCGCTTCGGTGTCGGACGGCGCGGTGGTCGGGTCAGCGATCGTCAGCCAGATCGGCGCAGGTAAACCTGTGACCGACGTGCTGACCTTTGTGAAATCTCTTTCGGATGGCGCGCACAGCGCCTGATTTCGCAGCCAACATGCGAGAATTGTGACCCGTCGCGGATACCGCGGCGGGTTTTTCGCGTCCCATCACTGTGACGTCAAGACATTGCAGCCTTGGGAATGAATTGGTAAAGAAAACTAACCAATGAACGCGGAGCCCTGTTTTCATGCCTGTGATCACCAATATCGAAGACCTCAAACGCATATATGAACGCCGCGTGCCCCGTATGTTCTATGACTACGCCGAAAGCGGCAGCTGGACAGAACAGACTTTTCGCGAAAACACGACCGATTTTGAAAAAATACGCCTTCGCCAAAGGGTTGCGGTCGACATGTCCGGTCGGTCGACATCTTCGCAAATGATTGGCGAAGACGTTTCAATGCCTGTTGCGCTTGCCCCGGTCGGGTTGACGGGGATGCAACATGCAGACGGAGAGATGAAGGCCGCCAAAGCCGCCGAGGAATTTGGTGTGCCCTTTACGCTGTCCACCATGTCCATCAACTCGATCGAAGATGTGGCCGGATATACCAACAAACCATTCTGGTTCCAGCTTTATACGATGAAGGACACGGACTACATCAACCGCCTGATCCAGCGAGCAAAAGATGCGAAATGTTCCGCACTGGTAATCACGCTCGACCTGCAAATTCTGGGCCAACGGCACAAGGACCTGAAAAACGGTCTGTCGGCCCCGCCCAAACTGACGGCAAAGACCATCGCCAACCTGATGACCAAATGGGCCTGGGGCATTGAAATGCTGCGGGCCCAGCGGCGCGAGTTCGGCAATATCGTGGGGCATGTGCATGGTATTTCGGACGCGTCTTCATTGGGGGCCTGGACCGCAGAACAGTTTGACCCCAGCCTCGACTGGTCGAAGGTTGAAAAACTGATGGAGCAATGGGGCGGGAAAGTGATCCTTAAGGGCATCCTTGATGCGGATGACGCAAGGATGGCCGCCAAGCTGGGTGCCGATGCCATTGTCGTGTCAAACCATGGTGGGCGTCAACTTGACGGCGCGCTAAGCTCGATTCGTGTCCTGCCCGAGATCATGGATGCAGTTGGGGGCGATATCGAGGTGCATCTGGACAGCGGTATCCGATCTGGACAAGACGTGCTCAAAGCCTTAGCGCTTGGGGCCAAAGGGACCTATGTTGGCCGCGCGTTTGTGTATGGTCTGGGTGCCATGGGTCAGAAAGGTGTCACCACGGCGCTTGAGCTGATCCAGAGGGAGCTTGATACGACAATGGCGCTTTGTGGTGAGAAAAACGTGGCTGCGTTGGGGCGTCACAATCTGCTGATACCTGAAAACTTCGGGGGCCGCTGGCAAGCGTAACCGGTCAATCAGGGGGCTCTGCCCCCGACGCCCGTTCCGGGCGCCTCCCCCGGGATATTTATGGCCAGATGAAGCTGGGGATCCTTCAATCGTCCACCCGATAATACTCCAGGACAGGCGATAGAACCCAGCCGAACGGCATGGCAAGAAATACCTCTTTCCAAATCGGGTGAATCAAGCTAAGGACGCGGCTTCACGCGGGTATACAGCCTTGGAGGATGCCCGCCCTAACATTGGAGAATATATCATGGCTGGTGAGATTCCTGATCTCGTAGCTCTGGAACGGACGGGGACAGGCAAGGGCGCCGCTCGTCAAGCACGCCGTGACGGCATGGTTCCGGGCATCGTATTTGGTGGCGACAAAGAACCGTTGCCAATCCAGATCCCGTTCAACGTCTTGTTCAAGCGCCTGAAAGCGGGCCGGTTCAAGTCGACCTTGTGGAACCTGAAAGTTGAAGGCCACGATGACGTCCGCGTCATCTGCCGCGACGTTCAGCGTGATGTCGTCAAAGACCTGCCGACCCATCTGGACTTGATGCGCCTGCGCCGGACCACCAAGATCGCGTTGTTCATCCCCGTTGAGTTCATCAATGAAGGTGCGGCCCCTGGCATCAAAAAGGGTGGCGTTCTGACCGTTGTCCGCCCGGAAGTCGAACTGATGTGCACCGCCGGTGACATTCCTGAAAAGATCACCGTTGATCTGACCGGTCTGAACATCAATGACGTTGTGACCATTTCGTCGGTTGAACTGCCTGAGGGCACCAAACCAACCATCGACCGTGATTTTGTGATTGCCAACATCTCGGCGCCGACTGGTCTGTCCACCAGCGACGACGATGAAGATGGTGAAGTTGCAGCCGATGAAGTCGAAGTTGTCGGAAAAGAAGAAGAATAAGTCTGGAACAGTGTTTCCGACTTTGAAGCGGGGCTCGGGTGAGCCCCGTTTTTTTTTGCGGGTCCAATAATCGGGCCTGACTGGATTTCCTGACGATTTCCGGGCATGAAATGGCTTTGGAGCTACAGAGGCAAAACGGAAACATGAAGCTGTTTGTTGGATTGGGAAACCCGGGCCAGAAATATGCCCGGAACCGGCACAATATCGGGTTCATGGCCCTGGACCGGATCGCAGAAAATTACGGGTTTGGTCCCTGGAAATCGAAGTTTCAGGCCGAGATTTCGGAAGGTCGGCTTGGCACCGAGAAAGTCCTGCTGTTGAAACCGCAAACCTACATGAACCGATCGGGTCAATCCGTGGGTGAGGCGATGCGGTTTTACAAGCTCGAATCCACCGACGTTGTTGTATTTCATGACGAATTGGACCTTGCCCCGGGCAAGTTGCGCGTCAAGGCAGGGGGCGGGCACGCCGGGCATAACGGTCTGCGCTCGATCCATGAGCATATCGGGGCGGCCTATGACCGTGTACGCCTTGGGATCGGACATCCGGGCCGCAAGGAAATGGTTTCGGGGTACGTGCTCAGTGATTTTGCGAAATCCGAAACCAGCTGGCTGGACGACGTTCTTCGGGGTGTTTCGGACGGGGCTGCTTATCTGGCTCAGGACGAGGGCGGCAAGTTCATGAATGCAATTGCTTTGCGCACTGCCCCGCCGCGATCATCAAAGACCGCCGCACCAAAAGCCGACACAGCTTCAACAGCCGCACCCGACGCCGCGGGCGACGACCGGTCGGCGATGCAGAAGCTTTTGGACAAATTCAGGTAGCGCCTCTGCCTCTTTCCGTTACGTAGAGGTTGCGGAATGTGATCTCCCGCGTTCCAATACCGCTCAACTAGGGAGGCAATGCGATGAAATCCATATTGAAGTGGGTGCTGCGCATCGTACTGGCGCTGGTTCTGGCCGCCACTGCCGTCGGGCTGTGGAAGCGCGAAGAGTTGCAGCGCCTTTTGGCCGTGAACTCGTTATTTTCGGAAGAGAAGATCGTTCACAATTTCTCGCACATGGACGAGGCTTTTCTGACCGTGAACCTGCCGCGTGGCGACGCGCCAACCTGGGACCTGCCTTATGGCGAAGGGTTCGAGCTGCCGGAGGGAACCGACAGTTGGATCGATGAACGCGCGGTCACGTCGTTGCTGGTTATGCAGAACGGCAAAGTCAGGTTCGAGGAATATTATCTTGGCACCGGGCCGGATGACCGGAGGATTTCCTGGTCGGTCGCCAAAAGCTATCTTTCGGCGCTTTTCGGTATCCTGCTGCAAGAGGGGGCAATCGGGTCGTTGGATGACCCGGTTGTCAAATATGCGCCAAAACTGAAAGACAGCGCGTATGAAACCGCGTCGATCCGCAACGTGCTGAACATGGCAAGCGGCGTGACGTTTGATGAAGATTATCTCGACCCAAATTCCGACATCAATCGGATGGGGCGTGTGGTTGCCCTGGGTGGTGAGCTGGACGACTTCGCAGCCTCACTGCAGGACAGCTTTGCGATACCGGGTGAAACCTGGCAATACGTGTCGATCGACACCCATGTTCTGGGCATGGTGATACGCGGTGCGACCGGGCGGAACGTGGCAGACCTTCTGACGGAGAAGATCCTTCAACCGTTGGGGCTGGAGCGGGACGGATACTACATCACTGATGGTGCAGGGGTCGCTTTTGTTTTGGGGGGCCTCAACTTTACTACGCGCGATTTCGCCCGGTTCGGACAAATGATCCTGCAGGACGGCATCGCGAATGGAAAACAACTGGTTCCTGCCGAATGGATTTTCGAAGCCACCCAACCCAGCGCACCGACCGCACAAGGAGAGATCGGGTACGGGTATCAATGGTGGATTCCCCGCGGCGCGCATGAAGGAGAGTTTCTGGCCCGTGGCGTCTATGGGCAATACATCTATTTCAACCAACCCAGGGGCGTTCTGATTGTGTCCACTGGTGCAGACAGGCTGTTCCGTGAACCCGGCGTGAATGATCTTAACATCGAAATGTTCCGCAAGATTGCGGAAAGTCTGTAAGATGCCATTATGCAGAAACAAGACAGTATCAATGTACTGGGTGGCGTTCTGGCCCCGTGCTCTCGCGACCCTTTGACGGGGTTTTTCCGGGATGGCGCGTGCAATACCTGCCTCGAGGATCAGGGCAGTCATACCGTCTGCGCCGTGATGACGGCCGAGTTTCTGGCATTCTCAAAATATGTCGGCAATGATCTGAGCACGGCACGACCCGAATTCGACTTTCCCGGCCTTCGCCCCGGCGACAGCTGGTGTTTATGCGCCAGCCGGTTTTTGCAAGCTCATGACGAAGGATGCGCGCCACAGGTTCATCTGGAGGCGACACATCAACGCGCGCTGGAGATCGTACCGCTCGACATTTTGCTTCAAAATAAGGCAAAGACCTGAAGGACCCATAAGGGGCGCATGGCTGATTCAGAATGCCATTTGCCAGATCAGGCTGACACTGTAGTTTTCAAAACCGCTTTCGCCGATACCGTCATAGAACAGGTTTGCAGCCAGAAGGCTGTCGTTTTCCAGCCGATAGTCAAAACCCAGATCAGCGCGGGCGCGGGCGGTATCCCCTATCGGTGTCACGCCAGGAACAGTGCCTGAGCCGGATGTTGTGCTCCAGATACCAGACAAACCACCGGTCAGCATCATCTGACCATGCGACACCTGGATTGGGTGACTGAAATCCATACCCAGCCGTGCAGTGGTCAGGCTGAAATCCTGCTGTGGGATCAGGTTGCCCAGACTATCGGTATAAGCCTCCTGATCGTCGCTGGCATAGCTAACATCCAGCAGCGGCATAAGCGTCAGGTCACCGCGCTTGAACTCTCCGGTTACGCGCGACTGGATCAGCCAGCGTTCACTATCGAAACTGTCGGTATAGGTGCCCAGTGGAGAAATGTCGTTATCAGCCTGACCGTACAGAACGCGCCCTTCGAAAAACACCGGCTGGCTGGGCAGTTTGGCGACGACATAAGGTCCGACCAGCCACCCTGTGCCATCCACGCTGGCCGGGCCGTTTTCGGTTTCGGCATAGTCGATCTGCAACATGGCGCCGATCAGAAGGTTCGAGTTCACCCAGCCATGCGCCCCCACCACGGCCAAGGCATAAGAACTGTCGTAATCGTTTTGAGAGCTCCAGTTCCCGGACAGATTGAACCAGACCGGGTGGGTTGGGTCACTTGCAAATTTCAGATACCCCGATCCTTGCGTTACCGACGAGTCCAGCGCACCTGATCCTGATTGCTGAAGAAACTGCGTCAGCTCTGGCTGATTGGTCACGAGGCTGTTGGCCCGGGCGTTCTGAAAGGCCTGCACCAGTCGCTGTGTGTCCGTTACACCCTGTTGTGTGCTGACCCTGTTGGACGCAAGGTTCAGGTTCCCGGCGGCATCCGAAAAAACGCCTGCGGGAATAAACAGCTCAATTGTACCGTTATTTTGCGCAGTCAACGTTGCGACATAATTGGTTCCGGACCCAGTCAGGCTGGCGGACGCATTGGTGACCGACAAGTCGCCCACCGTGAAATCTGTGCTGGGTTCACTAAGTGTGATCACCGCTTGGAACGTACCGTTCCCGATTGTTGTCAGCGCACCAATTGAGGCCGTCGGCTGCGTCGTGTCTGCCAAAGTCCGCGTGTTGATAATCTGGGTATTCGTGACACCCGACAGCGCGATTTCATAAAGGTAAAGCGGCCCTCCCACGGTTTCGCGCGCGGTGAACATGACCCCAAGATAGCCATCAGCGGCGTAAGTGGAATCGGCTCCATTCTGGCTGAGTATCGTCGCGCCAATATATCCCAGATTGGCCAATCCTGCTGGCGTAATAGCAGGTTGAGTCAAAACACCATTGTTGAAATAGAACGATCCTCCCGGGCCTTCACCCGAGCCGCCCAACGACATGAACGCTGTCGCAGTACTTTGGAGATTGGAAAAGAAAATCTGCCCGCCGTTGGGTGTTGCGACTGTCTGGGACGGAAACGAAGGGTTGCCAAACGCCAGACCCTGTTTGACGCTTCCCATCAAAAGCGCGGAAACCAAAAGACCCAGGCACGACAGCCTCGTAATTGCGGACCAAACCATATTACCTCCTACAGCACCGCGTGGGTGCCAAACACCAGAGTGCCCGGGGTTAAAATCGCATCCCAAGCAGCGTCATCCTTGCCCCATCTTCGCAGAGACATCCCCAGAACCGACCGCAAATCGCCGGTTAATGAGAAGTTAATTCAATTGGAAGACGCTGTATAGAACGCGACAGGAATCAACTGGGGCGTGCGGGACACGTCGTGTTGTTGGAACAAGCGGGTTTTGACCTAGACCAAATCTCAAACGGCTTGAAACACCCAATTTTTGCTGTGTTGTCGAGTGGAGATAGAAACGTGAGACAGGCTGCGCTGGAAAATCACATGCAAAGACAGAAAGGACATAGTCACTGACAGTCCAGCAATTTTGCAACAGTACGGCACCGCTTGCTGCACTGATCTCCAATTGGAAACCTTCGGGCGCAGGTTGAACGGGGTAATATCGCTTGTGGACGATTCTTTGACCGGGCTCCGTCGGGTTCAAAAAGATCGCCTGCGAGGGCCAACATACGGTGACCAAACCGGATGCCACACCAGGGCAGGAACAACAATCCGTCTGCGCCCGTTAAAACACCAATTAGATCCGAAGGCCATTTCGGAGCAGCATTACAATCAAGGGTGGACCGAAGGGTGTTCCGACAGCTTGCTTGATCAAGACTGTAAACCGGGGCATGTGGCCCCGGTTCGAAATCAACCGGCCGTGCGGCCCTCGGTGTCAGACATGTCAAAGTTCAGGTATTTTGCGACGGTCTGAACATCCTTGTCACCGCGTCCACACATGTTCATGCAGATCAGGTGGTCCTTGGGCAACTCGGGCGCGATCTTCATGACATGCGCCAGAGCGTGGCTGGGTTCCAGCGCCGGAATGATACCCTCAGTGGCACAGCAGAGCTGGAATGCCTCAAGCGCTTCCTTGTCGGTAATCGAGACGTAAGTCGCGCGACCAACCTCATGCAACCAGGAATGTTCGGGCCCGATACCCGGATAGTCCAGACCGGCCGAAATCGAATAGCCTTCCAGAATCTGCCCGTCATCATCCTGCAGCAGATAGGTGCGGTTGCCATGCAGAACGCCCGGACGACCGCCTGTCAGCGAGGCGCAATGCTCCATCTTTTCATTTACACCTTTACCGCCGGCCTCGACACCGATGATATTGACGTCCTTGTCATCAAGGAAAGGATAGAACAGACCCATCGCGTTCGAGCCGCCGCCGATTGCCGCAATGATCGTGTCGGGCAGACGGCCTTCGGCCTTCATCATCTGCTCTTTCGCTTCCTTGCCAATGATCGACTGGAAATCACGCACCATCGCCGGGTATGGGTGCGGACCGGCCACTGTGCCGATGCAGTAGAACGTATCGCGCACATTGGTCACCCAGTCACGCAGCGCGTCATTCATCGCGTCCTTCAGCGTACCGCGACCCGAGGTCACAGGGATCACCTCGGCCCCCAGCAGGCGCATACGAAACACGTTCGGGGCCTGACGTTGCACGTCATGGGCACCCATATAGACGATGCATTTCAAACCAAATTTCGCGCAGACCGTGGCTGTGGCCACACCGTGCTGCCCTGCCCCGGTCTCGGCAATGATCCGGGTCTTGCCCATGCGTCGCGCCAGAATGATCTGGCCCAGCACGTTGTTGATCTTGTGTGCGCCGGTGTGGTTCAGCTCATCACGTTTCAGATAGATCTTCGCCCCGCCCAGATGCTCGGTCAGGCGTTCCGCGAAATACAGAGGTGAGGGGCGGCCCACATAGTTGGCCCACAGATCATCCATCTCGGCCCAGAAGGTCGGATCATCCTTGGCTTTGTTGTATTCCTCTTCCAGTGACAGGATCAGCGGCATCAGCGTTTCGCTGACAAAACGCCCGCCGAAGATGCCAAAGCGCCCTTGCTCGTCAGGGCCGGACATGAAGGAATTGAAAAGATCGTTGGCCATGGGTGTCTCCCTCGTCGTACCTGACTGTCATAGGTGGTCGTCGCGGGATTTGCCATGGCAAAACGCACCATGTCGCCCCCTGGCAGCGGCAAACAAAATCAGCGTGTCGCGTCGATAAATGCCTGTATCAGTCCAGCGTCCTTTACGCCCGGCGCGCTTTCAACACCCGACGCCACATCGACTTGCCGCGTACCCGTCATGCGGACCGCCTCAGCGACATTGTCTGGGTTCAGACCACCGGACAACATCCACGGCCTACGCCAATATTTGCGACCTGCCAGCAGCCGCCAGTCAAAAGGAAGACCGTTGCCGCCGGGAAGTTCCGAATTCTTCGGCGGCTTTGCATCGATCAGAAGCTGGTCTGCAACTTCGGAATACAGATCAATCGCAGCCAAATCCTCGGCCTCGGCAACACCGATCGCCTTGATGACGGGCAGGCCATAGCGCTGCTTGATCTCTGCCACACGCTCGGGGCTCTCTCCGCCGTGAAGCTGCAACATATCCAGCGGAACCCCCGCGACAATCTCATCAAGCTGCGCGTCCGAGAAATTCACGGCCAGAGCGACCTTGGCGACGCCGACTGGTACTTCGGCGGCCAACGCCGCGGCTTGCGGTATCGGTGCGTAACGGGGCGATTTGGGAAAAAAGTTGAACCCGACATAGCGCGCACCGGCTGCAACGGCTGCGCGCACATGTTCTGAGGCGGTCAAACCGCAGATTTTAACGGACACATCGGTAGACATAAGCCTCAGCTGGCCTCGTCAAGCAGGGCCAGAACATCATCCTTACCCTCGTTCTGCTTTTTCTTGAGCTTCTTGACCTCGCGTTCAAGCTTGCGGACCTCGCCCTTTTTCACGGTCGCATCGCGGCGGTGTTTGTGTTCCCGCAGCCATTCCCACATGAAACCGATGATCAAACCGGCGACAACACCGCCCAGAACGACCAGAAAAAGCGGTAAAGAGGTACTGACGTTAAAGCCCAAAAGCTCGGCCAGAGCATCGGGCATCAGTTTCAGTTCAACAGACTGAACATTCGCCAGGGAAACGGAAATCAGAACGATCCCGAGAGTCCCAAGAAAAGCATATCGAAGGTAACGCATCATGAGGTCAGGCTTTACCGTTCAAACGATCCCTGAGCAACTTACCAGTTTTGAAAAATGGCACACATTTTTCCTCGACCTGAACTGTTTCACCGGTACGGGGGTTGCGCCCAACGCGGGCATCCCGCTTTTTCACCGAAAACGCGCCAAAGCCACGCAGTTCGACCCGGTCGCCGCGCGCCATGGCATCGGTGACTTCTTCGAACACGGTGTTCACAATCCGCTCGACATCACGCTGATAGAGATGCGGGTTTTCGTCAGCGATTTTCTGAATCAGTTCTGAACGGATCATTCGTGATACCCTCCCAGGCAGCCGGTGTGACAGGTCTACTGTTTTGACAGTATAGGAAAAAACCCAGAACGGGGGAACGGATACTCTGCGTGTTGAGGCTTTATTTTGCCATATTCTCACGCGAAATTTTGCCCGACAGGGCGATTTACACACTTCAAGCGCGAACATTATCGAGTTTAAACAGCGTGTTTGGAACATGTTGATTCGCAACAAAAACGGCCCCGCACTTCCATGCGAGGCCGTAAATCATGCTTGGGATGCGCCCCGGGCTTAGTCGCCAGACTTCAGCGCTGCACCCAGAATGTCGCCCAGCGACGCGCCCGAGTCGGAAGAACCGTACTGTTCCACGGCTTCTTTCTCTTCTGCGATCTCGCGTGCCTTGATCGACAGACCCAGACGACGGGTCTTGCTGTCGACGTTGGTTACGCGGACATCAACCTTGTCACCGACCGAGAAACGCTCGGGGCGCTGTTCGGAACGGTCACGCGACAGGTCGGAACGACGGATGAACGACTTCATGCCTTCGTACTCGACCTCGATGCCGCCATCTTCGATTGCAGTCACTTCGACAGTGATGACCGAGCCACGCTTCACGCCGCCAACGGCTTCTGCGAACTTGTCACCGCCCAGAGCTTTGATCGACAGCGAGATACGCTCTTTCTCGACATCCACTTCCGAGACAACGGCCGAAACCATGTCGCCCTTGCGGTAGTTCTGGATCGCATCCTCGCCACGCTCGTCCCAGGACAGGTCCGACAGGTGAACCATGCCGTCGATGTCGCCTTCGAGGCCGATGAACAGACCGAATTCGGTGATGTTCTTGACTTCGCCTTCGACTTCGGTGCCCTCGGGGTGGGTTTCTGCAAACACTTCCCATGGGTTGCGCTGAGTCTGCTTCAGGCCCAGAGACACGCGGCGCTTGGCACCGTCGATTTCCAGAACCATGACGTCGACTTCCTGGCTGGTCGAGACGATCTTGCCGGGGTGGACGTTTTTCTTGGTCCAGGACATCTCGGACACGTGCACCAGACCTTCGACACCGGCTTCCAGTTCGACGAATGCGCCGTAGTCGGTGATATTGGTGACGCGACCCTGATGGACCGAGCCCAGAGGGTACTTGGCAGCAACCAGATCCCACGGATCTTCCTGAAGCTGCTTCATGCCCAGGCTGATGCGGTGGGTGTCTTTGTTGATCTTGATGACCTGAACCTTGATGGTTTCACCGATCGTCAGGATCTCGGACGGGTGGTTCACACGACGCCATGCCATGTCAGTGACGTGCAGCAGACCATCAACGCCGCCCAGGTCAACGAATGCACCGTATTCGGTGATGTTCTTGACCACGCCCTCGACGTTCTGACCTTCGGTCAGGTTGCCGATGACTTCGGCGCGCTGTTCGGCACGCGATTCTTCCAGGATTGCGCGGCGCGACACAACGATGTTGCCACGGCGGCGGTCCATTTTCAGGATCTGGAACGGCTGCTTCAGACCCATCAGCGGGCCTGCGTCGCGTACGGGGCGTACGTCAACCTGCGAACCGGGCAGGAACGCAACCGCGCCACCCAGATCGACGGTGAAGCCACCTTTGACGCGGCCAAAGATTGCACCATCGACACGCTGGTCGTCGGCATATGCTTTTTCCAGACGGTCCCATGCCTCTTCGCGGCGGGCCATCTCGCGCGAGATGACGGCTTCGCCACGGGCGTTTTCTGCGGCGCGCAAGTAAACTTCGACCTCGTCACCGACAGCGATTTCAGGGGCTTCGCCGGGATTTGCGAATTCTTTCAGATCAACGCGGCCTTCCATTTTATAGCCTACGTCGATGATGGCTTGACCGGCTTCAATCGCCAGAATCTTGCCTTTGACAACAGAACCCTCTTCGGGCGTGTCCATTTCGAAGCTTTCATTCAGGAGGGCTTCGAATTCCTCCATGGATGCGTTAGCCATGTGGCGTTCATTTCCTTTACAGTACGTTTTTGCTGGCCGAGCGGTTGTCTCCGCCGGTCTTGTTTCATGATGTCTTCAAGCGTGATCCGGTGCGCCCCTGAGCAAACAAACACAAAGGGCCGAGGTAACCCGGCCCTGCTCAGAAACGTCATCCGGACGTTGACCGCCCTTGTATCGACAGCGCGCGTATAGGCTGAATCTTGAGCCGGTGCAAGTGCAAAGCCTATGGTGCGCGGCAGCGCGCGCAGGAACTCCTGCCTAACGCTGATCCCCAATGCGATTTGGCAATCTGAACGATAGCGGATTCTGACTGAACAAGTCTGCATGGTCCGCGGCAGGTTCTTGTCAGAAGGAATCCTGGTACCGGGAACCGAACCACGCGGCTGAGCCTCAGCTTGCAACGCAAAGGTGATATGTCTCAACGTTCCGCGCGTCACCCAGCGCCCGGCTTCCTACGTCTCGGGATGGATGGTGGAGATTTGCAGATTGAACGCCAGCCATTCGCCTTTTTGTACGATCTGCAAGATCTGGTGGCGTATCTGAGATTAAACGTTCCGCATCCTTTCCCTAGCTTTGCCTTATCGGTCGACAAAGCGATCGACCCGAAACCAGAACCAAAGGGAAAATATCATGAAATCTCTCATCTTTGCCGCCATGGCGACTGCAGTTGCCCTGTCCACCCCAGCCTTTGCCGCTGACGAAATCAACGTGTCCAACGGCTTTTCAGCCGCCGGTGCGCCGCTGGCCGCGCATGGGGTTGATCTGGTTGCATTGGTCAATGATGGCAACCCGGTCGAAGGCTTCGCCACTCATTCGTCAACTTATGACGGAGCCTCCTATTATTTCACGTCCGCCGCGAACCGTGAAGCGTTCGAGGCAAACCCTGCCGCATACCTGCCGCAGCACGGTGGCTTCTGTTCGTTCGGCGTATCAGTCGGCAAGAAATTTGACGGTGACCCGGATCAATACCTTGTCGCAGACGGAAAATTGTTTCTGTTCCTGAACGCGGAAACCCGGGCAGCCTTTTTGAAGGACGTTGTCACCACCGCAAAAACGGCGGATGACCAATGGGTGAATATCAAAAGCGTCGCCGTGGGCGAGCTGTAAGACCTGACCCGTTTGCCCGCGGCGTTAACGCGTCGCGGGCAGTTTTGCGTTGATCACCTCAAGGGCTTTGGCCAACGCCGCCTCGATACTCAGATCGGTGGTGTCCAACTGCACGGCATCCTCAGCGGGTTTCATCGGAGCGGTGCTGCGCTCAGCATCCCGCGCGTCCCGTTCTCTGACGTCCGCCAGAACCTGTTCACGGGTTACGTCAGCGCCTTTTGCACTAAGCTCCAGGAAGCGCCGCTCGGCGCGCACTTCTGCACTGGCTGTTACAAACAGCTTCACTTCGGCATCTGGACAAATCACCGTGCCAATATCACGACCGTCCAGAACGGCCCCACCTGCCCTGCGGGAAAAGGCGCGCTGAAAATCGACCAAGGCAGCGCGAACCTCTGGAAGAACCGCCACTTTGGAAGCTGCCTGCGCAACGTCGGCCGTGCGCAGGTCGCCCTTCTCAAGCTCCTCTGCGGTCAGAGACTGCGCGGCTTCAATCGCGCTTTCCCCCTCAAGCGTACGCCTTCCGACAGCGCGATACAGCAAACCCGTGTCCAGATGAGCAAAGCCGAAATGCGCCGCCACGGCCTTTGATATCGTGCCCTTGCCCGCAGCTGCTGGTCCGTCAATGGCAACAGTGAAACTCAAGTGCGCTCTACCTTTGCACCCAGCGACTCCATCAGTGGTTCAAAGATCGGGAACGACGTCGCGATCGGGCCGCCGTCATCCACACTCACGGGGCTCTGTGCCCCCATACCCATCACCATGAACGACATGGCGATGCGGTGATCCAGAAAGCTCTCGCAGGTGCCTCCTCCCGGAACGTTGCCGATGCCCAGCCCTTCAACCGACCACCAGTCATCACCTTCGGCAACAGTCACCCCGTTGGCGCGCAGGCCACGCGCCATGGCGTCAATCCGGTCGCTTTCCTTCACGCGCAGCTCTTTCACGCCGCCCATCATCGTTGTGCCTGTGGCATTTGCAGCCACTACCGACAGAACCGGGTATTCATCGATCATTGAGGCGGCACGCTCGGAAGGAACGTCGATGCCTTTCATGTTGGGCGAGTACTTGGCGCGCAAATCGGCGACTGGCTCGCCTCCCTCTTCGCGTTCGTTTTCATAGGTCAGATCAGCGCCCATCTCGCGCAAGGTCGTAAAGAGGCCCGCGCGTGTGGGGTTCAAACCGATCCCAGGCACCAAAACATCGGATCCAGGTGTGATCAACGCCGCGCAAACCGGAAAAGCCGCACTGGACGGATCGCGCGGTACAGCGATGACCTGCGGCTTCAGTTCCGGGCGACCGGTCAAAGTGATAACTCGGCCCTCATCGGTATCCTCGACGGTGATCTCGGCACCAAATCCAGCCAGCATCCGTTCGGAATGGTCACGCGTGGCCTCTTTCTCGATCACAACGGTCTTTCCGGGAGCATTCAGACCCGCCAGCAAAACGGCAGATTTCACCTGCGCCGACGGCACAGGAACTTCGTATCGCACAGGGGTCGGGTCCGCCGCGCCAACGATGGTCATCGGCAAGCGCCCGCCGGATCGCCCAACCGACTCTGCCCCAAACAGGGCCAGAGGGTCTGTAACACGCGCCATGGGGCGTTTGTTCAGGCTGGCATCACCGGTAAATGTCGCAGTGATCGGAGAGGTCGCCATCGCCCCCATGATCAGCCGCACACCGGTTCCCGAGTTGCCACAGTCGATCACCTGACCCGGTTCGGCGAAGCCACCGACACCCACGCCGTGCACTGTCCATTCCCCGTTTCCGTGATCTGTGACCTCGGCACCGAAGGCACGCATCGCCTTGGCGGTATCCAGAACGTCTTCGCCCTCCAGCAAGCCCGAAATCCGGGTTTCACCCACGGCCATTGCGCCAAGGATCAGCGACCGGTGCGAAATCGACTTGTCGCCGGGCACCTCTGCCATGCCGGTCAGCGGGCCGCAGGGATGCGAGGTCATCGGGATGGGCGTGCCGTGTCCGGACATGAGGGCTCCTTTTGCGCTATCAGTGCTCAAGCCGATTAGCGAATTGACGCCCGTTGGTCCAGCGGCAATCAGCCATTGCGTCGGAAGGTCAGGTAGTGAGGTGTCCGACCCTCGCGTAGCGCCTTCTGTTCGTATCGCGTAGAAATCCAGTCGTCCCAAGGTTCGCGCCAGTCCGAAGGACGTTCCGCCAGCCATTCAAACCCGGCGCGCGGAACTTCTTCCAATGTCTGACGCACGTAATCGGGAATGTCAGTAGCAACCCGGAAGATCGCCCCGGGTTTCAGCACCTTTGCCAATGGCTCAAGATGTTCCTGGGTTACAAATCGACGGCGATGATGCCGCGTTTTGGGCCATGGATCGGGATAGAGAAGGAACGCGCGCGAAATGCTGGCCTCTGGCAGCACGTCGAACAGATCGCGCGCATCGCCAGGGTGCACGGCAAGGTTTTCAACACCTGCCTGACGGATTTTGCCCAGCAGCATGGCAACACCGTTGATGTATGGCTCGGCCCCGATGATGCCAATGTCAGGATTGTTTTGCGCCTGGTGCACCAGATGCTCACCACCGCCAAAGCCGACTTCCAACCAGACCGGCTTGCCGCCGAACAGACCGTCCAGGTCCAGCGGCCTTCGTTCAGGGTTGGTGTCCCAGTCCACAGCACCGGGCGACAATTCAGCCAGATCTTCGTTCAGATAGGTTTTTTGACTGGGCTTCAGGGTCTTGCCCTTGAAGCGGCCATAAAAGTTTCTGCGCGGGCGTTGTGGGGTATCGGTGCTCATGGCGGTGGCCATACTGCGCAGCGGAGCACGTTGCAAGAGCGTGCACCGCCCCAAAGAAAAAGCGCGCCCCTGAAGGCGCGCTTTGGATTTTTCAGATCAAACTGCTGATTTCAGCGCGTCGACCAGATCAGTGCGTTCCCAGCTAAAACCGCCATCCGCATCCGGTTCGCGGCCAAAGTGCCCGTAAGCCGCTGTACGCTGGTAGATCGGCTTGTTCAGCTGAAGGTGCTGACGAATGCCGCGTGGCGTCAGATCCATGATCTGACCAACTGCTTTTTCGATCGCCGCATCTGCAACCTGACCCGTGCCATGCGTGTCTGCGTAAATCGAAAGCGGCTTCGATACGCCAATGGCATAGCTCAACTGAATGGTGCAGCGCTCGGCCATACCGGCGGCTACGACGTTTTTCGCCAGGTAGCGCGCGGCATAGGCCGCCGAACGGTCAACCTTGGTCGGGTCTTTGCCCGAGAAAGCACCGCCACCATGCGGGGCTGCGCCACCATAGGTATCCACGATGATCTTACGACCGGTCAGACCCGCGTCGCCATCCGGCCCGCCAATAACGAATTTGCCGGTCGGGTTGACGTGCCATTCGGTTTCGGCCGACAGCCAGCCTTCGGGCAGAGTTTCACGGATATAGGGTTCAACGATGGCGCGGATATCATCCGATGTCAGCGCCTCATCCAGATGCTGCGTCGACAGAACGATCGAGCTGACACCGACCGGTTTGCCGTTTTGATAAACGACAGACAACTGAGATTTCGCATCCGGCCCCAGTGCAGGTTCGGTGCCGTTCTTGCGCACTTCGGCCAGACGCCGCAGGATTGCGTGCGAATACTGGATCGGCGCAGGCATAAGCGCAGGCGTCTCGGTTGTGGCAAAGCCAAACATGATGCCCTGGTCGCCAGCGCCTTCGTCCTTGTTGTCCGCGGCATCCACGCCCTGCGCGATATGGGCGGATTGTTCGTGCAGAAGGTTCGTCACCTCGACTGTTTCGTGGTGGAACTTGTCCTGCTCGTATCCGATGTCTTTCACGCACTCGCGCGCAATTTCGTCGATGCGGCTCATGTAGTCATGCAGTTTGTCCTTGTCCGACAGACCAACTTCGCCACCGATAACGATGCGGTTGGTCGTGGCAAAGGTTTCGCAGGCCACGCGCGCCTCAGGCTCTTCGTTTAGAAATGCATCAAGGACAGCATCCGAGATACGGTCACAGACCTTATCCGGGTGCCCTTCAGAAACGGATTCCGAAGTAAAAGTATAGTTCTGTCGGGACATAAATGTGCTCCATTAAGGTTTCTCCGCCACGCCAGGAAGCCGTTGTGGCAGACCACAGACGCATACGCTTGCCCAAAGTTGGGGTCAATCTCTAATTGCCCGGTTGCCGCGAGTACCAAACAGCGCCATCGCCAGAATAAACAGTAAGACAACAACGATCGGACTGTCCCCGATACGTGCATAAGTCGTGCGACGGTGTGGTTGCGGCAGCACGGCGTCCACATATCCTGCCTCACCCAGAGCCAACGACGCAGTCACCCGACCCAATGGGTCAATCATGGCCGATACACCGGTATTGGCCGAACGGATCATCGGCAAGCCCTGCTCAATTGCCCTCATCCGGGCTTGCACCAGGTGTTGAAACGGTCCCGACCGCGTACCAAACCACGCGTCATTTGTGATCTGCAATAAGAAGTCAGCCCGACCCGGCGCACCATTCACATCTTGCGGGAAAATGGCTTCGTAGCAAATCAGGGGCAATGCGCTTCCAAGCTTGCCGAGGTCCAACAGGGCGGGACCCGGCCCCGCGCTGAACCCGTGCCCGGTTGTGGCCGCCAGACCACTGACCCCGAAACGCCCCATCAGGTCACCCAAGGGGACGTATTCACCGAAAGGCGCCAAGTGGTGTTTGTCATACAACCCTGCCTGACGCCTGGTTTCATCCAGATAGACCAGCGAGTTGAAGATTCTCGGGCCTTCTGCGCGCTGAATCCCCAATATCACCGGCACACCCTGCGCGGCATCCGCAACAGTTGACAGAAACGGTTGTGCGCCACCTAACCAAGCTGGAACTGCGGTCTCGGGCCAGACAATCAGGTCGGGTCTGGGAAAGGCTGCGGTATATTCAACCTGACGCGCGAAAAACAAAGGCGCATATGCCGGATCCCATTTTTGGTGCTGAGGGGCATTCGGCTGGACCACGCGAACCAGATGTGAACCGTCCTGAACGACGGGTCGCGTCAACCCGTAGGCAATCGCCATCGCTGCCATCACGCCGGTACAACCCAGGGTCCGCACCAAACCGTTCAAGGGTTTATCCTGCGCCAATGCCGCGCCAATTGGGAATGTTGCGGCTAAGGTCAGCGCGTTCAACCCATTTGGCCCAACCAGAGACAGCACCTGAGCCACCGGTGTATCCACCCAGATCTGCGCGACGCCAGCCCATGGAAAGCCGGTCAGCACATATCCACGCGCCACCTCGGCCAGGGACAAGACTGCAACCAGTAATATGCCCTGACGAATGGGCGTGGCACCAATATTGCGCGACAGGCCAAAGGCGGCAGCCCAGAACAAGGCCAGTCCGCCCGCCAAGAATACTAACGCAAACGGGGCCATCCAGGCATGTCGTTCAGCATCTACCTGAAACGGCTCAATGATCCAGCCAAGGGCATGGGCAAAATAGCCGGTCGCGAAGGCCCAGCCGACCCATGCCGCCCGGCCTCGGGTTTCGCTGGCAAGGAAAATCGGCACAATCAGGACCAGAGCCAAAACGGTTGCGCCCCAATACAAATGAGGCGCCTGACCAAACGCGCCCGCCCCGCCAAGGGCGGCAGCGACCAACAATCTCAACGATAATGGCCAGCCCCGTACTGGGGTCATGCAGCAACGCCCGGCAGCATGACGCGCAGCCGTTTGATACGGCGTGGATCGGCTTCGATCACTTCGAATTCCGGGCCCTCTGGGTGAATGACAACCTCACCCCGCGCCGGAACGCGGCCGGAGAGCATAAAGACAAGCCCGCCCAGAGTATCGATTTCCTCTTCGTCGACGTCTTCATGACTGGTCAGAGACCGGCCAATCTCGGCCTCGAAATCTTCGAGCGGCACACGCGCCTGTACCACATAGCATCCGGGCTTTTCCTGCACCCAAAGCTGGTCTTCATCCGCATCATGCTCGTCAGCGATTTCACCCACGACCTGCTCGATCAGGTCTTCGATCGTCAGCAGACCATCAACGCCGCCATATTCATCAATCACCAATGCCATGTGACGCCGCTCGGTTTGCATCTTGGTCAACAAGACGCCGATTGGCATGGATGGCGGCACGAACAATAGCGTTCGCAGCATAGAGGTCAGATCAAAATTTTTACCCCCACCGTTGAAACCGTGGGTCAGAGCAAAATCCTTGAGGTGAACAAAACCAAGCGGTGTATCCAAGGTTCCCTCATAGACTGGAATCCTCGACATACCACTGCTCCGGAAAACATCCGCCAGTTCATCTTTTGTGATCGTCGAAGGTACCGAGACAATTTCAGCGGTAGGGATGGCAACATCCTCAACACGCATCCGGCGCAGGTTAATCATCCCGCGTGGCTGCGCCACAGCCGCGTTTTGTCCGTTCACCGACTGGTCCGGTTGAGTATCTTCGCTCGAAAACACATCAAGGATTCGAGAAAACAGACCGGTTTTCTCTTCCGTTTCAGTACTGCTGTCCTGAGGTTGCGCGCTTTGCGCCGCCCTAGAACTGCCTTCTATATCGCCCATTACCTTGTTCCAACTGATCGGGTCTTGAACCCACATTACACCTTATATGGGTCATCAATACCCAATTTGCCAAGTATCTTGACCTCAATCCCTTCCATCAAGGTGGCATCGGGGTCACGAATGTGATCATAACCCAGCAAATGCAACGTTCCGTGAACCAGCAAATGGGTCACGTGATCATTCATTGCTTTGTTGGCTTCGGCCGCCTCGCGGACGCAAGTGTCATAGGAAATCGCAATATCACCCAGAACAATCTCACCGGTAAAATCAGGCTCTGGCAGGCGTGGTGTTTGCCCTGGCTCGTCCGGAGCCAGGTCTTCCGCAGGCCAGCTCAACACATTGGTGGGCGTCGGTTTGCCGCGAAATTCTGCGTTCAGTTCTGAAATCCGCGCGTCGTTGCACGCCAATATACTGACTTCGCACTGTTCCGGCACCAGTCCGCAATGGGCCAGAACGGCGTCAATCGACTTTTGTGACAAGACCTCCAGGTCTTGCCACCTTTCGTCTTCGAAAATGAGATCCAGGGTCATCTTCCCGCGCAACAGCCTCGTTAACGGGCTATGTGCTCACGTGGTTTCACGGCCCGCATCGGCCTCATACGCCTCGATGATCGCGGCGACAAGCGGGTGACGCACCACGTCTTTTGAGGTGAAGTAGTTGAAACTGATATTCGGGATCGTTTTCAACAACCTCTCAGCATCCGCCAGGCCCGATTGAACGCCACGCGGCAAATCTACCTGTGACCGGTCGCCGGTGATGACCATGCGGCTTCCTTCACCCAGACGGGTCAGAAACATCTTCATCTGCATCGTGGTGGCGTTTTGAGCTTCATCCAGAACAACAAATGCGTTGGCCAGCGTACGACCACGCATAAAGGCCAGCGGAGCGATTTCGATTCGTTTCTCTTCGATCAGTTTGGCCAACTGTTTTCCGGGCAGAAAATCGTTCAACGCGTCATAAAGCGGTTGCATGTAAGGGTCGACCTTGTCCTTCATGTCACCCGGCAAATAACCCAGTTTTTCGCCCGCCTCGACCGCCGGACGGCTCAGGATGATTCGATCCACATGTCCGCCGATGAACATCGAAACCCCGACCGCCACTGCCAGATAGGTCTTACCCGTCCCCGCGGGACCAATTCCAAAGGCCAGCTCATTGTTGAACAGTGACTGGACATAGGCTTTCTGGGCGTCGGTGCGCGGTTCAACCAGCTTCTTGCGGGTCTTGATCTCGACCGAACCGCCCTTGAACATTTCAAGCTGGTCGCCATCCCGGCTTCCGGTTCCCTGTTCTGAAACACCCATCCTCAACTCGCGATCGACGTCTGCGGCCTCAACCTCGCGCCCACCTTCAAGCCTTGTATACAGCGATTGAAGTACCTCAACCGCCTGTTTCTGAGCATCTTCATCGCCCATCACAACAAGCTGATTGCCGCGGCGCACAATCTGGACCGAAAGCTTTGTTTCGATCTCGGCCAGATTGCGGTCATATTCACCGCACAGGTCAATCAGCAATCGGTTGTCGGGAAATTCTACGAACGCCTCGTGTTGGGGCATTTCATCTTGCGGTGGGGTCAGGGCACCGATGGCCAATCCGCTCTCCTGTCTTGGCTGTTCACCCCGAGCGTAGACAACAAATCTTGGTAGGCGCAAGCCACAGTTTCAAAAATAAATGCTGAGATGTCATAACAGCCGATTTAATGGTGATCGGTTGCCGATTGGATGTACATCAGAAGGTGTAATTCAGCCCGATTCTCAAGCCGCTGTATTTTGGTGTGGACTTAGTGGAGAAGCCAGAACTGAACTGGACGTCCTTTGATTGGAACTGGACATATTCATATTCGCCCGTAATCGACCAATTGCCCGACAACTTATGCTCGGCCCCTATGCTTGCCGAATAGCCGTTCCGCCGATCTGACACCGAGAAATTCTGAACCGAAGTGCCCGATGCAATACTGTTGGTTGTTTCCACATCGCCCCACAGATATCCGACACTGAAGAAATACAGAATTCGTCCGCTGCGGTTTGTCAGACCATTGCGAAATCGGACTGCCAGAACATCCGATATCTCTGTTCCGCCTTGCACATTGACGCCGCCGATCCGCCTGCTGACAGTGTCGTCTAGGGATGCGAATTCATACCCGACTTCAAAGCCATAGACGTAGTCGCGCCCACCTGCAGCTGGTAAGACACCACGCCAGCCGCCCCGGAGACCCCCGTATGTTCCGGATAAATCCTGATCACCGATATCAAACTGTCCGCCGGGCGTTGTCAGGCCAAACCGATCGTCCCCGCCAGAGCCATAACCGCCGGTAAGTCCCAGGTAAAAAGCGCGGACATCGCTGCTGAATCTTTTCGGGCTGACCACTTCCGGATCGCTTATGTCACCTTTCAAATCACCGGCCATGGATACGCCGGCAATCAGTGTAACAGCGGCAGTTAGCGTCAGTGTTTTCAACCTGCTCAGGCTCCCAAAGCTCTTGATAGTCGACACTCGTACCTCCCTCATCCCGTTTTCCGGGACCGGCATATCGCCGATTTGCAGACGCAGATCCTTGCGCCCAAAAAACCATGGCTCCTCTCGGAGCATAGTTCCAAGCAATAAATCAAGGGTAAATTTTGGAAACAAACACCAACTATGGTGTCCGGGAGGTGTTTACACCGACCTACAACAACTCACCGGCCAGAGAATTCGCCCCGGACTCAGTGATCCGGACTTCTCTCAAGTCACCCGTGGCGATCTCTGGTCCTTTTACGTGCACCGAATGCAAATATTCGGACTTTCCAACCATCTGCCCGGACAAGCGACCCGGTTTTTCGAAAAGAACGCGGACAGTGCGTCCGACCATACCGTCCTGAATCTCTCGCTGATGGCGCGTGATCAAGGCCTGAAGCCGCTGCAACCGTTCATCTGCCGCAGCCGGATCAACCTGCGACCGTTCAGCTGCCGGGGTTCCCGGACGTGTGGAGTATTTGAAGGAATAGGCATAGCCGTATTTGACCTCTTCGACCAAATCCATCGTGGCCTGAAAATCATCTTCGGTCTCTTCTGGGAAACCAACAATGAAGTCCCCCGACATCACGATATCTGGACGCGCCGCACGAATGCGTTCGACCAGCCGCAGATAGCTTTCTGCCGTATGGCTACGGTTCATCCGCTTGAGGATACGGTCCGAACCCGACTGAACCGGCAGGTGCAGATAAGGCATCAGCTTGTCACAGGTGCCATGCGCCTCGATCAGATCGTCGGCCATGTCGTTTGGGTGCGAGGTGGTAAAGCGGATGCGTTCCAGCCCGTCGACCTTGTTCAGTTCCCAGATCAAGCCGGCAAGCGTCATGTCACCATTCGCCCCGGCACCGTGATAGGCGTTGACGTTTTGGCCCAGCAACGTGATCTCGCGTACCCCGCGTTCGACCAGATCATGGGCTTCGCGGATGATGCGATCGGCTGGGCGGCTGACTTCAGCACCGCGTGTATAAGGAACCACGCAGAAGGCGCAGAATTTATCGCAGCCCTCCTGAACAGTCAAAAACGCCGTCGGTCCGCGCTTGGCCTTGGGGCGGTTTTTCAATTTTTCGAACTTGTCTTCTTCGGGGAAATCCGTGTCCAGCGCCTTTTCGCCCGCTCGGGTCTTTGCCTCCATCTCGGGCAGGCGGTGATAGCTTTGCGGGCCGACCACCAGATCAACCAGCGGCTGGCGGCGCATGATCTCTTCGCCTTCCGCCTGAGCAACACAGCCCGCCACGCCGATTTTCAGATCAGGCTTCTCGGCCTTCAGACCCTTGAAGCGCCCCAGTTCGGAATACACTTTTTCTGCCGCTTTCTCGCGGATGTGGCACGTGTTCAGCAGGATCATATCCGCATCTTCGGGGGTCTGGGTTTCAACGTAGCCCTGCCCGCCCAGCGCCTCGGACATGCGTTCACTGTCATAGACATTCATCTGACAGCCATAGGTCTTGATAAACAGCTTCTTCGGTTCGGACATGAGACGGGCCTTTGCATTCGCTGGACCGGCGTCGTCTATATGCTTCGAACGCCGCTTGCAATGCGGGCGCAATTACCCGAATTTGGCGGAACTTTCCAGCAAGACAAAACTGAAAACAGCCGATGCAATACGATTCCCTCGACCATTTCCTGAAAGCCGGGCAGCCCGCAATGGCGCAAGGCCCCGTTGCGATGGTCTTTGCCGAGGATGAGGTCGAGTTGGAAAGTACTCTGCATCACCATCTGAAACTAGGGTTCAAATCCGTTATCGCCTTCATGCCTCAGGAGTTCCGACTGGAGCCCGCGTTGACCGACCGGGTGCATCGGGTCACCTTGAAGTGCGTTCCCCGAACGGTGGTTGTCGATACCCTGAACAGAATAATTCAGGCCGCACCCGGCATCTGGATGTATTACTGCTATAACGCCGAGTACCTGTTCTTTCCGTTCTGCGAAACGCGCAGCATTGGCGAAATGCTGGCCTTTCACAGCGAAGAACGCCGCAACGCTATGCTGAGCTACGTCATCGACCTTTATGCCGAGGACCTGACCGCTTTTCCCAACGGTGTCGCCCCCGAACAGGCTTTGTTCGACAAAACGGGTTACTATGCCCAATCACGCCGCGACCCTGACGGCCAACCGCTGGACCGACAGGTGGACCTGTCGGGTGGCTTGCGCTGGCGGTTCGAGGATCACATTCCCTATGAACGCCGTCGCATCGACCGCATCGCCCTGTTTAAGGCGCAAAAGGGCCTGATCCTGAAATCGGACCACACGTTCAATGAGCCGGAATACAATACCTATTCCTGCCCATGGCACCACAACATGACCGCGGCTATTTGTTCCTTCCGCGCCGCGAAGGCGCTCAAAACAAATGCCGGGTCGACTTTTGACATTCCGAATTTTAGCTGGCGCAACTCTGTGCCTTTTGAATGGCACTCGCGGCAGCTGCTGGATCTGGGCCTGATCGAATCAGGCCAGTGGTTCTGAAGCGTCTCAGCGCTGAAACAGGACCGGAAACCAGTCTTCGCGAAGACGCTGCCCCGGTGTCATGCCATGGCCGGGAAAAGGTGGAGAGGTTCTGCCTGGACGCTCTACATACCGCGCGTCATCGCCGACCAGCCGCAGAGAAAAGGCGCGGCGACGGCTGTCTGACTGGTTGCCCCGCGCACCGTGAAGGGTGCGATAATTGAAGGCAACGGCGTCACCGGGGTCCATTTCGAATTCGACGACCTTCATGCCCTCAGCATCCGGGTCCGGCACGGGGATGTACTGCCCTTCGTCAGGGAAAAAACCTTCCTCTGAAACCCAGCGGGTTGGCAGCACCTCTTTTTCCCACCGGTGAGAGCCTGCGACGCAGCGCAACGTCGCCTGCCTGACCGGATCCAGCGGAGACCAGAAGCTGATGGTTTGCTGACCTTCAACGAAGTAATATGGGCCATCCTGATGCCAGGGCGTGGCCATGGATGTCCCGGGCTCTTTGACCAATACGTGGTCGTGAAACACCTGCACACTTCTCGACTGCATCAGGTCCGCGGCGACCTCGGCCGCGGGCGAGTTTTCGATCACCTCGCGGAACTGCGGAATGCGGGTCCAGTTGCAGTAATCGTCAAAGAACAGACCCGTTTGACCCTCTTTCTTGTTTTCTGATGCATACGGGCCAGGCTCTGCCATATTCGCGGCAATGCCGTCGCGCAGTTGATCCACATAATCTGCAAAAAGGCCTTTGATCAGAACGACGCCATCATCCTGATACGTTGTGATCATCTCTTGGGTAACAAGCGGGTGAGGCATCTGGGTCTCCATTCGTTTTTCAATCTTTTGCGTTGAAGGCGTGTTCTGTTCAAATTATATCTTTCGAAGCTATAATTAACTTCATGTTATACATTTCACTGCGTCAGTACGAATATGTTTGCGCAGTCGGGCGCCACGGCAGCGTGTCCGCCGCCGCACAATACCTGAATGTTTCACAACCAGCACTGTCCACCGCCCTGACGCGTGTCGAAGCACATTTGGGATACCCGCTGTTTATCCGCCGCCGAGGTTCGGCCATGGCGCTGACACCTCAGGGGCGAAAATTCATCGATCAGGCCGAGACCCTGCTGAAAGACGCAGCCCAAATCGAGGCATCAGAAACTCCGTCGCCAGGCACGACACGTCTAAGACTGGGGTGTTTTACGGACCTCGCGCCCTTCCTGCTGGCACCCGCCCTGCACCATTTGCGCGATGCTTTCCCAAACATCGCTATCACTTATTTTGCCGCCTCCTTCGAAGGGCTGTTGAACAGATTGATTGATGGCCAGATCGATGTTGCAATCACTTACGAGCTGACAATGGACGCGGGGTTCACACGCGCAAAACTGTTCGACAGCCGGCCAAAGGCCCTTATGCCCCCGGATCATCCGTTGGCGACAGCGGGCACGGTCTCGCTGGCTGACTTGGCCGCTCAACCGTTGATCCTGTCAACAGAAGGCTTGTCGGCACAACACATCCTCAGTCTCTTTCGGCGCAACGGTCTGCACCCGACTGTCGCCCATAGGGCGGCATCGATCGAGATTCAGCGCAGTCTTGCCGCCCATGGCGAAGGGATCGGGATCAGCTATACCAGCCCGCTTAGCCCGGTCAGTTATGACAATAAACGTCTTGTCAGTGTTCCGATCAGCGATCAGGACGCAACTGAATCCGTTGTTCTTGCGCGCCACGGAACAGGGCCCGCTGACGCGACCACTGATCAGGTTGAACGCTTGTTGTTGGCAAGTTTGAAAGGTGGTCTTGGCGCTACTTTTTGCGCAGGCGAATGACAACGTCGACCGAGGCAATCTCGACACCCTCGGGCGCTTCGGGCAGGCGCTGGATCACCAATTGGTCCGATGGCGCATCACTCAGGCGCGCCTCGTCTTCCCAATAAAAATGGGGGTGGTCATGCGTGTTCGTGTCGAAATAGCTTTTTGACCCGTCCACAGTAATTTCCTGCAGAACACCAGCGTCGCAAAACGCGCGCAGGGTATTGTATACCGTCGCCAGGGACACAGCGTCACCATTCGCCTTGGCCGATTCAAACAGGCTCTCGGCGGTGACGTGACGATGGCGGCCATCGCCCACCAGAAGCTCGGCCAACGCCACACGCTGACGCGTCGGACGCAGGCCGGCGTTCACCAGCCAACCCGTTGCTATTTCGCCGCTCTGCGGTGTCATTGATCCAATACCCATAGTCACTTCCATTATATATAGGAGCGCATGGTTGGCAATTTCAAATGAAATTCATTCGCAAAGAACGCGGCATACACAACATGATGTGGCCGCTGCTCTTGCAGGACCTTGCAAACGGGTGCTAGACGAGGCCAGATATAACGAACGGACCCACGGCAGGAGAGGCGGCAAGAATGGCCCAGTTCCCAAGCAGTTTTGACAAAGACGATCTGCTGAAATGCGCCCGCGGCGAATTATTTGGCCCCGGCAATGCACAATTGCCCGCCCCGCCAATGCTGATGATGGACCGGATCACCGACATCTCGGATGATGGTGGCCTGCATGGCAAAGGACATGTGCTGGCCGAATTCGATATCACCCCTGACCTTTGGTTCTTTGACTGCCATTTTCCCGGCAACCCGATTATGCCGGGTTGCCTGGGCCTTGACGGTCTATGGCAGCTGACCGGTTTCAACCTGGGTTGGCGTGGCTGGCAAGGGCGCGGCATGGCCGTCGGCGTGGGCGAAGTGAAACTGACCGGTATGGTTCGTCCCGACCGCAAGATGCTAACGTATAAAATCGATTTCAAAAAGGCGATTCAGACACGTCGCCTGACCATGGGTGTGGCAGATGGAATCGTCGAAGCCGATGGCGAGATGATCTATGATGTCAAAGATATGAAGGTCGTTCTGTCCGAGGCCTGAGCCTGACCGACCCGAAATAAGGAGTGCGCACATGCGTCGAGTAGTCGTCACCGGTCTGGGGGTAGTGTCTTCGATCGGGAATAATGCCCAAGAGGTTCTGGCCTCGCTCAAAGCAGGTAAATCCGGGATCGAAGCCAGCGAACAGATGGCGGAACATGGGTTTCGCAGTCAGATCGCGGGAACGCTCAAGATTGACGTGGCTGAACACGTGGACAAACGCACCCTGCGCTTCATGGGTCCGGGCGCGGCTTACGCTCATATCGCCATGTCTCAGGCCATTGCAGATTCTGGTCTGACCGAGGACCAGGTAGTCAACCCGCGCACAGGTTTGGTGGCTGGATCCGGCGGCCCGTCGACAAGCGCGATGCTGACGGCGCATCAGACCGTTCTGAAGACAGGTGCGACCAAGCGGATCGGGCCGTTCGCAGTGCCGAAATGCATGTGTTCGACAATCTCGGCAAACCTGGCGACCGCATTCAAGATCAAGGGTATCAACTATTCGATCACCTCGGCCTGCTCGACCTCACTGCATTGCATCGGCAACGCGGCCGAACAGATCATGCTGGGCAAGCAGGACGTCATGTTCGCTGGCGGCGGCGAGGAACTGGACTGGACACTTTCGTGCCTGTTCGATGCGATGGGCGCGATGTCGTCGAAATATAACGACACGCCCGAGAAAGCCTCGCGCGCGTTTGACGAAAACCGTGACGGGTTTGTGATTTCCGGTGGCGGCGGCATCCTCGTTCTGGAGGAGTTGGAGCACGCTCTGGCCCGCGGCGCAAAGATTTATGCCGAAGTCACCGGCTATGCTGCTACCTCGGATGGCCACGACATGGTGGCCCCTTCGGGTGAAGGCGGCGAGCGCGCGATGCGGCTGGCGTTGGACACACTGCCCGAAGGTCGCAAGGTCGGCTATATCAATGCACATGGGACCTCGACACCTGTCGGTGATGTGGGCGAAGTAGAGGCTGTGCGCCGAATCTTCGGTGAAGGTAACGTGCCACCGATTTCCTCGACCAAATCAATGACTGGCCACGCGCAAGGCGCGGCAGGAGCGCTTGAGGCGATCTTCTGCCTACTCATGCTGGACAATGATTTCATTACGCCGTCGATCAATGTCGACACACTCGCCCAAGGCATCCTGCCCGGTGAAATTGCAACTGAAGTGGTTGAAAACGCAGGACTGGACAGTGTCATGACCAACAGCTTCGGCTTTGGCGGCACCAACGGGTCCATGATTCTGTCTAAGTATAACGGGTGAAAGTGATGTCGGATCTTCTCAAAGGTAAGCGCGGCCTGATCATGGGCGTAGCCAATGACCGCTCGATCGCGTGGGGCATTGCCAAGGCCATGCACGAGGCAGGCGCAGAACTGGCCTTCACCTATCAGGGCGAGGCTTTCGGCAAACGGCTGGAACCTCTCGCTCAAAGCCTTGGCAGCGATTTCATGGTGGATGCCGATGTGACCGACGACGAGTCACTGGATCGTGCCTTTGGTGAACTGGCCCAGCGTTGGCCCACCATCGACTTTGTCGTTCATGCCATTGCGTATTCGGATAAATCCGAGCTGACAGGTCGGTTTCTGAATACCACGCGGGCGAACTTCAAACACTCGATGGACGTGTCGGCCTATTCCTTTATCGAGGTGGCACGCCGCGCGTATCCGATGATGAAGGACAATGGGGGTTCGCTGCTGACGCTGACCTATCAGGGATCAAACCGGGTGGTACCGAACTACAACGTCATGGGTGTTGCCAAGGCGGCGCTGGAATCGGCGACCCGTTATCTGGCCAATGACCTTGGCCCGGATGGTATCCGCGTGAACGCAATCTCACCGGGACCGATGAAAACCCTTGCCGGTGCCGCCATTGGCGGGGCGCGCAGGACATATAAGTTCTGCGATCAGAATGCGCCGATGCGTTCGAATGCCACTCTGGAAGCTGTTGGCGGGACCGCAGTTTACCTGACATCTGATGCGGGAGCCTGCACGTCTGGCGAAATCATCCGCGTTGACGGTGGTTTCCACGTCTTGGGCATGCCGCAACCCGATTTCATGTGACCATATCTTTCCCTGCCGCCGCCAAGATTTCACCATCTTTGGGCGGCAGGACTTCGATATGAGCAAGCTAGATCAAATCATTGCAAACAACGCACGATCAGTGCAAAGCCGGAAGAAGTCCGGTTTCCTCAGCCAGCGGGCCAGAGTGCTGCTGCTCGCGCTGACATCATTGCTGCTGGTGTTCGTCTTTTTCACCCAGCCACAGGTGCGCGCAGCTGTTGAAGCTTTGATCGGCTGAAGTCCGGGCGGTCGTTCCAACCCGAACAATGTCTCAATTGATCGAGACGACTTCAATCTCAAACACCAGATCCTGACCGGCCAACGGATGGTTTCCATCCAGGATCACAGTCGCTTCGTTGGCGTCCACAACTGTCACAGGTACGGCCTGACCGTCCGGTGTCTGCATCTGCAGTTGAGTGCCCGGATCCAGCGGAATATCCTCGGGAATACCCTCGCGGGGGATTTCCTGACGCATCGCAGGGTTGATCGGGCCGTAGGCGTCGGTACAGGCAATCTCGACCCGTTTCTTGTCACCTGCGGACAAACCGGGCATGGCACTGTCCAGACCGGGAATGATCTGGCCCGATCCTACCACGAACTCCAACGGATCGCGCCCATCCGAACTGTCAAAGACTTTGCCATCCAACAATGTCCCTGTGTAATGGATGCGAACCGTGTCACCTTGCTTGATTTCGGTCATAGTGGCCTCCGGCCGTTTTTAGGGGTTAAGCGGCCAACCCTAGAGATTGACACAAAGTTGTAAACCCTTGGCCCTTCCCCCCCCTTTCGCGTTGTGCCAACCTGCGCGCAATCAAAGGAGGGTCATATGGCAATCACGACCTGCGTGTTCGACGCCTACGGAACGCTGTTTGATGTTGCGGCCGCCGCCCGGCAGGCAGCAGGCGAGCCGGGGTTCGAAGCCCTGAAAGACAAATGGCCCGAGGTCGCGGGGCATTGGCGCCTGAAGCAATTGCAATACACATGGCTGCGTGCTGTGGCGGATGCCCATGCGGATTTTTGGGATGTCACGCAGGACGGGCTGGACTGGGCGCTGGAAGCTGCCGGCCTCCAGGGCAATCCAGAATTGCGCCAACGCCTGCTGGATCTTTATTGGGAGTTACAGGCCTATCCCGAAGTTCCTGTCATGCTGAAAGCCCTCAAGGATGGCGGGATGCAGACTGCCATCCTGTCCAACGGATCACCGCCCATGCTGGACGGCGCTGTTCAGTCCGCCGGGATCGGCGATGTGCTGGATGACGTGCTCTCGGTCGAAAGCGTTGGGGTCTTCAAGCCCCATTCCCGTGTCTATGATCTGGTTCAGAACAGGTTTGACTGCGCCCGTGACGAGGTCTTGTTCGTCAGTTCAAACGGCTGGGATGCCGCAGGGGCCAGCGGTTATGGTTTTGTCACCGCCTGGGTCAATCGGATTGGGGAACCAATGGACCGGCTGCCGTGGACGCCAGCGCATGTACTGTCTGACTTGACCACCATTCCCAAACTGGCTGGTCTTTGATGCCGGACTTCACGACTTCGGACGGCAAGCGCATCTATTTCGAAGACCATGGATCGGGCACGCCGCTTTTGTGTCTGGCCGGATTGACCAGAAACAGCCGGGATTTCTCGTATTTTGCACCACATGCCACTGAGCTGCGCATGATTGCTATGGATTACAGGGGGCGCGGTCGCTCGGACTACGACCCCGATCTCATGAATTACAACGTCTTTCGTGAATCCCATGACGCGATTGAACTGCTGGATATTCTGGGCATCGAAAAAGCGGCCATTCTGGGCACCTCGCGGGGCGGACTGATTGCCATGGCATTGGCGGCAAGCCACCCCGAACGTTTGGCCGGTGTGATTCTGAACGATGTGGGGCCGGTCATCGAGACGTCAGGCATCGCCAAGATCATGGCCTACGTGGGCGCACAACCCACCGCGAAAACCTATGACGAAGCTGCTGCTGCCCTGAAACATGTGATGGAGCCGCATTTCCCCGGAGTTCCCCTGGAAATCTGGCGCAAACAGGCCGAAATTCAATACAAACAACAAGGGGACAGGCTGGCGCTGCGCTATGATCCGGCCCTGCGCAAAGCGCTTCTGGAACAGGCCGCGAGCGGTGCCATACCCGATTACTGGTTGTTTTTTGAAGCGCTGCGCAACATACCCTGCGGCGCGATCAGGGGCGCGAACTCGGACGTTCTGAGCGCCGAAACCCTGGCTGAGATGCATCGGCGGCATCCCGGTCTGATCTCGGCCGAAGTGCCGGATCGCGGGCATGTTCCGTTCCTGAATGAGCCTCAATCTCTGGATGTCATCAAAAAGGTATTGAAGAACGCTGCATGAGCACAATTGAAATGATCGAAGCCGCGGCCAAACGGCTTAAGGGACATGTCCGCGAGACACCAATTCTGTCGTCGCCATTTCTTGACGCGATCGCCGGACGCCGAATTTGGGTCAAGCCGGAATGCCTGCAACATACGGGCAGTTTCAAGTTTCGGGGGGCTTGGTCTGCCATATCCGCGCTGGACGAAGATATACGCCAGCGCGGCGTGATTGGCTATTCCTCGGGCAACCACGCGCAGGGCGTTGCGATGGCGGCGTCGAAACATGGAATTGCTTCGGTCATTGTCATGCCGTCGGACGCGCCGCACCTGAAAATCGAAAACACCCGCGCGCTTGGGGGTGAAGTTGTTCTTTACGACCGCGCAAACGAAAGCCGCGAAGAGATCGGGGAAACCATCGCCGCCGAACGCGGGCTAACCCTGATCCGGCCATATGACGAGCCTCAGGTGATTGCCGGGCAAGGTACCACCGGCTTGGAAATCGCCAGACAGGCAGCGGAACTTGGGGTTTCTCAGGCGGATGTTCTGGTCTGTTGTGGTGGTGGCGGCCTCACCTCTGGCATTGCGCTGGCACTTGAAAAACACGCCCCCGACCTAAGGGTACGCCCGTGCGAACCGGAAGGGTTCGATGACGTAAAACGATCACTGGCAACGGGACGGATTCAGAACAACAACGCGGCATCAGGCAATATTTGCGATGCCATCCTGACACCGCAACCCGGCGACATCACCTTTCCCATCCTCAACCGTCTTTGCGGGCCCGGTATTTCGGTCACCGAAGACGAGGCGCTGCGGGCCATGGCACTTGCTTTCCTGCGCCTTAAGATCGTGCTGGAACCCGGCGGCGCAGTTGCATTGGCCTCGGCCCTGTTCCGGGGCGACGAGATTGAGGGCGACGACGTGATCGTGGTCACTTCGGGCGGTAACGTCGATCCGGATGTTTTTGCCAGGGCGTTGGAACTCCTGACCTGACAGGCACCCCAAACCTGTGCAAATTGCACCTGGAACGCCGGGGCTGCAAGGACCTGAGTCATGATGATCGCTGATCTGGGCGACGTGAAACTGAATTACCGTGTTGATGGTGCGGCGGATGGCGCGCCACTGGTTTTTGCCAACTCATTAGGAACAAACCTGCACCTGTGGGACGCCGTGTTACCGCACTTGCCCAAGGGGTTACGCATCATTCGGTATGACAAACGCGGGCATGGGCAATCCTCGGTTCCACCGGCGCCTTATTCTATGGGCGCCCTGATCCGCGATGCCGAGTCGCTGCTGGATCACCTCAAGGTTCGCGACTGCGTTTTTGTCGGCCTGTCCATTGGCGGGATGATCGCACAGGGGCTGGCCGTCAAACGTATGGATCAGATACGTGCGCAGGTTCTGTCGAACACCGCTGCCAAAATCGCCACACCCGCAGTCTGGCAGGATCGGATCGACGCTGTGCGTCGCGGCGGGATTGAAGCGGTGGCAGACGCCACGATGGAACGCTGGTTTTCCCGTGATTTCCGCGCAGCGCAAAACCACCTGCCATGGCGCGACATGATGATCAGCCAACCGCTTGACGGATATCTGGGCTGTTGCGCTGCCGTCGCCGGGACCGACTTCTATACACCCACAAGCGGCCTGCGCCTTCCCACGCTTGGCATCGCCGGAAGCGAGGACGGCTCGACCCCGCCCGACCTGGTGCGCGAAACTGTCGACCTGATCCCCGGATCGCGGTTCGAACTGATCCGCAGAGCTGGCCATTTGCCCTGCGTCGAGAAACCCGCAGAATACGCAGCAATCCTGACCCGGTTTCTGACCGATATCGGGCATATCTGAAGGAGAACAGCGATGGCGTCTTTCCTGTTGGTCCACGGCTCCTGCCACGGAGCCTGGTGCTGGCGCGACCTGATCCCCGCGCTGGAAGCTTTGGGACATTCGGCCCGGGCCATCGACTTGCCCAGCCATGGTGCAGATCCAACGCCGGTGTCCGAGGTGACGCTGGAAAATTGCCGCGATGCCGTTCTGAACGCCTGCACGCCCGATACGATTGTCGTGGGTCACTCGTGGGGCGGCTATCCGATCAGCGCCGCCGCCGAGGCTCGACCGGACGCCATGCGCGCCCTGATCTTTCTGTGCGCCTACGTGCCTCACGATGGGCTTTCGCTGGCAGATATGCGCAGGCGCGGGCCACGGCAAACCATTGCTCACGCAGTGGAAAAAGCCGCAGACGGTCTGTCTTACACCGTGTCGGTAGATGCCATTCCCAGGCTGTTCTATCACGATTGTCCGGACGATATTCTGCCTTACGCCTATGCGCGCCTGTGCCCACAGGCCATTCTCCCCCAGGAAACACCACTGCCGGTCGGTACGAATTTCAACGAAGTACCCAAGGCCTATGTCCGCACCACGGATGACCAAACAATCCCCACGGAGTATCAGGCGGACATGTGCGCGTTCATCCCGAAGGAACTGCGACGAACCATCGACAGTTCGCATTCTCCGTTTTTCTCGCATCCACAGGAACTGGCCGGATTGCTAAGCGAATTGGCAAGCAAATTCGGGTGATACAGCAGATTGTACGTAAAACTCTGTCTTCCCACATTCGGTGACTGTGCCTAGGGTGCCCCGAACAGATCACCTGCCCGAGTCCCATGCGCCTGCCATCACTCTTCATCCTCAGCATCGTCATGATCGACGCAATGGGCATTGGTCTGGTGATGCCAATCATGCCGCAACTGATTGTAGACGTGCAGGGCAGCTCGCTTGCCAATGCCGCTATTTGGGGTGGAGTGCTGAGTACGGCTTTTGCGGCGATGCAGTTCGTCTTTGGTCCAATCCTTGGAAACCTGTCCGACGCCTATGGTCGCAGAGCTGTACTGTTGGTGTCGCTGTTCGTCATGGCGCTTGATTATATGGTCATGGCCGTGGCCGGCAGTATCTGGCTGATGCTGGCCGGTCGTATTGTCGGCGGTATAACCGCAGCCACACATTCCACCGCTGCCGCGTTCATGGCGGATATCTCCGATCCCAAGGACAAGGCCGCGAACTTTGGCCTGTTGGGTGCGGCCTTTGGCGTGGGTTTTGTCCTTGGCCCGGTGATCGGCGGGTTGCTCAGCGAATATGGAACCCGTGCCCCGTTCTGGGCTGCGGCAGGACTGGTGGCACTGATCTTTGCCGTAGGCTGTTTCGTGATGCCTGAAACCGTGACCGACAAGACCCGGCGCGCCTTCAACTTGCGCCGCGCCAACCCGGTGAATTCGCTGCGCGCCATTGCTGCACTGCCCGGTATCCGGCCTATGCTGTGGGTCTACTTTCTGTATTCGGTCTCAATCTACGTCTACCCCGCTATCTGGTCCTTTTTCACCACCGAGCGGTTCGGCTGGTCCCCTCAGATGATCGGCCTGTCACTGGGCGTCTATGGAATCGGCATGGCCGTTGTGCAAGGCGGTCTGATCCGCCCCGCAATCCGATTGTGCGGCGAGCGGGGTGCCATTATCTACGGGATGGGTTTTGAAATCCTCAGTTTCGCAATTCTGGCCTTTCTGACCAACGGGTTCATTGCACTTTTGTTCATCCCAATCACTGCAATCGGGGCAATCACCACACCAGCACTTCAGGCAATGATGTCCAAAGCGACACCGGATTCGCAGCAAGGAGAGTTGCAGGGTGTATTGTCCGCGCTCCACGCGCTTTCGATGGTCATTTCGCCCTTGGTCATGACCAGCGTATTTGCGCAATTCATTCGCCCCGACACACCGCTGTACTTGCCGGGTGCTCCGTTCCTGCTGGCGCTGGCGCTGATGCTGGCCGGGTTTGTGTTGTTTCGCCGGTCCCCGCCTGTCGTGGCTTAACAACGACACACACATGACGGTTTCTGCCTTGCGATCAATCCTTTCCCACGCCACCGTGGGCCCAACGGAAGTGAGGGAAAACATGCAAACAATCAAAGCCGCAGTCTGCCGGGCATTCGGCGAACCCTTGGTTATCGAAGAGGTTCAGCTGGCACCCCCCGGCACGGGCGAGGTCGAAGTGACGCTGGATGCAGTAGCCATCTGCCATTCGGACATATCCTATGCCGAAGGTGCCTGGGGCGGCTTTCTGCCCGCCGTTTACGGCCACGAAGCCGCAGGCGTGATCTCCGCAGTTGGAGAGGCCGCCGGAGACTTCAGGATTGGCGAGCCCGTGGTTGTAACGCTGATCCGCGCGTGCGGGTCCTGCCCCACCTGTGCCGGAGGGCACCCGACAAATTGCGAAACACCGTACGACACCGTCAAAGGCCCGCTAAAAACGGCTGACGGTAGTCCTCTGGAACAGGCCATGGCCTGCGGTGCGTTTGCCGAAAAAGTTGTGGTGAGCCATCGGCAAATCGTCAGGATCCCCGAAAACCTGCCCAAAGACCTGGCTAGCCTTCTGTCTTGCGGGGTAATCACCGGGGTTGGTGCTGCGGTAAACGCGGCCGGTCTGCGTCCGGGTCAGGATGTTGTGGTCATCGGCGCCGGCGGCGTTGGCCTGAACGCTATTCAGGGCGCGCGGATCGCAGGCGCAAGGCGGATCGTGGCTGTCGACATGACCGAAGAAAAGCTGGAAATCGCAAAGGAATTCGGCGCGACCCATGGCGTTCTGGCCAGCTTGCAAGAACCCTGGAAAGCAGCGTTCAAAGCCCTTGGCGGGCGCGGCGCCGATGCGGTTCTGATTACGGTCGGCGCAATCGCCGCCTATGATCAGGCCCCTCGCTATCTTGGCCGCGGCGGCAAGGCCATCATGATCGGAATGCCGCATTCGGGTGGCATGGCCAACTATGAACCGGTTGTTCTGGCAGCCCTGGGGCAGGGTGTTGTCGGCTCGAAAATGGGTGATGTGGTTATTCAGCGGGACATCCCATGGATGATTGACCTTTATGAGCAGGGTCGGTTGAAGCTGGACGAGTTGATCTCGGGCCGCTGGTCGCTGGACCAGATCAACGAGGCCATTGCCGATACCAAAACCGGATCTGCCAAGCGCAACGTGATCCTGTTCGACAGAACCTGATCCCCCGGCTCGGAGGAACTGAGATGAAACTGCAGGATCTCGACGTCATCGTCACTGCCCCACCCGCTCCGGGTTGGGGGGGGCGATACTGGATATTGGTTAAACTGACGACTGACACCGGCATCACCGGTTGGGGCGAATGCTATGCCTCGTCCGTCGGACCCGAGGCGATGCGCCACGTCATCCGGGATGTGTTCGAACGGCACATGCTGGGCGAGAACCCCGAAAACATCGAACTTATGTTCCGTCGCGCCTATTCCAGCGGTTTCACGCAGCGCCCCGACTTGACGGTGATGGGCGCATTCTCAGGGTTAGAGATCGCCTGCTGGGATATTCTGGGCAAGGATCGCGACCGCCCGGTTTACGCCCTGTTGGGCGGCAAGGTGAACGAACGAATTCGCTCCTACACTTACCTCTACCCTTTGCCGCATCACACTTTGACCGACTTCTGGACTTCTCCCGAACAAGCGGGCGAAACCGCTGCTGAAATGGTGCGGCACGGCTATACCGCTGTGAAATTCGACCCGGCAGGCCCCTATACGATCCGTGGCGGCCACATGCCCGCGATGAGTGACATTTCCATGTCCGTCGCCTTTTGTAAGGCAATTCGCGATGCGGTGGGGGACAAGGCCGACCTGCTGTTTGGCACACACGGTCAGTTCAACACGGCTGGAGCCATCCGGTTGGGGCAGGCGCTGGAACCATACCAGCCCCTATGGTTCGAAGAACCCACGCCACCTGATATGATCAAGGACATGGCCCGTGTCGCCCGCAACGTCCGTATCCCCATCGCCACCGGAGAACGCATGACAACCAAGGCTGAGTTCGGAGCCGTTCTGCGCGCCGGGGCTGCGGAAATCCTGCAACCGGCGCTGGGGCGTGCCGGCGGAATCTGGGAGATGAAGAAAGTCGCCGCCATAGCAGAGATATTTAACGCTCAGATGGCGCCGCATCTTTATGCGGGTCCGGTGGAATGGGCCGCCAATATCCACCTGGCCGCGTCGATCCCGAACCTGCTGCTATTGGAGACCATTGAAACACTGTTCCACAATCAGCTGATCAAAGGGTCCATTCAGGTCGAGGACGGCTTTGTGATCGCTCCGGCCGGTCCAGGACTTGGGATCGATGTCGACGAAGACCTGGCCCGCGCGCATCCGTATGAAGGTCGCGGCTTGCATCTGCAAATGCAGGAAGAGCCCTGCGATTATGTGAACGGCAATGCTTTTCAGGGCGGTGCCCCTGCAACCGAGGGGTGACAACACAGACGTGTTTGAGGCATATTAACCCAAGATTAATGGCACAACGGTCAAAACGTGACACTCCTAGAAACCGAACCTCAGGCACACACCTCGGACACACCATCAGAAATGAAAGAAAATGCAGCCCGCGCGGCGGCATTTCTCAAGACACTGGCGCATGAAGGGCGCCTGATGATCCTGTGCCACCTTGGGAATGGTGAGAAATCCGTAGGCCAGCTTGAAGATTTGCTGCAATTGCGGCAAGCCGCCGTCAGCCAGATGTTGGCCCGCTTGCGGGAAGAAGGGTTTGTCACCACCCGAAGGGATGGCAAAACGATCTATTATTCGCTGCGCGATGGGAATGCAGCGCAGATGATCGGCCTGCTGTACGATCTGTTTTGCGAACCTGCCAGCTGATCACGCCTAATTGGACACGTAACCGGCGATCACCTGCATCAGCTTGAACGCGGTTGCCGCATCGTTTTCCACAACGGCCAGGAACTCTTCTTCACCGATCCGAAGACAGGATAGGTTTGTTTCGGCCACCATGCTCAGCGCGCGTGGTTCTTTGCGGATCAGACCAAGCTCACCCACCAATGCGCCCGGCCCCACGGTGGTGATCAACTGGTCGGGGCCATCTTCCTGCGGCAGGTACAGGCCGGCCTCACCCTCCAGCACCACATAAGCGCCATCGGTCGGCTGATCATCTTTCAGGAACACCACCTGCCCGGGCTTGGCATCAAACCACTGCGCGCCAAAAGCCAGAAGGCGCAGTTGCCTCCGGTCCAGCCCCGAAAACAAGGGAGTTTGCTCCAGCGCGCGAAGTTTCCGCGCCAGATCTGCTGAAGATGCGCTGTCTTTTCCCACGTCCACCGGTCCTCCGTCCGAGACGACACGACCTTGCCGGATTTCCACGAACATGTCGAATACGTCCGGGTTTTCGAACTGGTCATTGAGGTAGAACACCGTGGCATCCGGCAACAGCTCGCGCAGCTTCTTGTAGACCGACACCTGCGTTTTCATGTCGTAACTGGCCAATGCCTGCTCCAGGATCAGGATATCCGGCTTCTTGATTGTCGCGCGGGTAAACGCCAGCGGTTCGGCAAAAACCGCCGGAAGGCTCTGCCCACCCAAAGCAACCGGAATGTCATAAATCAGCTCGACCACCAAAGGACGCGCGCCGTTCTCCTCCAACACGTCCACAATGACCTTGCGGGCCTCATCCGATCGCGCGCCACCAATCTGGCTGACCTTGCCGAACAGCGCGTTTTCCATGACCGTCAATCCAGGCGCGAAATCTTCCGGGTCCAGCGGAACAAAAGCGTCCTTGAGACTTTCCAACAGCTTGTCCGAATGACTCTGCCTCAGTTCCAGAATGCGGTCCTTCAGCTCATCCGTGAACGCCGGGCCAATCTGTTCAGCCGAGACGACGAAAGGCACGGCCAACATACTGGCCAGCTGTTCGTCATCCAGCCCTGACGTTCCCTCTTTGCGGGTCTGTTCAACCAGCTCCACAGCTGCCTCATAGGTCTTTGCATCAAGACCCAGCTTGCGGAACAACGGATGGTCGGTTCCGTCGAACCCGAAGATCTGGCGCAGCATCTCGATCACGTCACGCGTCAGGGCGATCAACGTCTCATCCAGTCCCAACTCTCGCAACTGCATGAGGAAAACCTTCTGCCGGGCAAGCAAAGCCTGCGTCACCGGCACGCGGGGCGTCGCAAAAAGCAGGTTTTCTGCAACAGGCAGCGCCGGGTTGTAAGCATTCCGGTCGAAAATCAGCGCCTGCTGCTCAAGACCCGCGTCATGGACCGCCTGCCGCACAAGCGGGCGCAGCTCGACCAGTTTCTTTGCCAGTTCGCAGTGTTCGGTCGCAACAAAGCTCTGTTCAGCACCACGCCGGAACAGGGCAGCCCCGGACCCCATTCCATCAATCAGTTGCAACCACCAATCGCGCAACGCCGTCGCGTCTTCAAACCCGGCCAGCGCCGGGTCAAGCCATTCCACCCTGAACGGATCCATGCTGTTTCCAGCCCGCAAGGTCTCGGCAAAATCTGGGTCATCTGTGGATTCAGCCAAGGGTTTGAACCGCATCGGCATCATCACGTTGTCACCCAACGTTCCCTGAAACATGACCGGGCGGGATGTGGCATACCCGATACGTGCGGCCACCACGCCCTGATGCAGGTCTGCCAGGTTCAGATCCCCCACCTGAACCGTGCCGGCAGCGGGCAAAATCTCGCGAGTCAGTAACTCCCCCATGGCGCGCCGGTCCTCTTCGCTGGGTGCGGCAATGCCAATCGTCTTGCCAGCGGGAAAAGTAAGATTCAGATCATCCAGCACCTGATTGCCGTCCATGTCACGAACCGAGACGTGCTTTAGCGCTATATCACCGCTCAGGTGGGGGCGCTCTGCTGGTTCGCCCTCGAACAGCGCTTCGTCCTTCAATCCGGCTGGATCGAAGCGGTCAACGACGATATCCCAGCGCAACGACATGTCCTGGGTTTGGTTGTAATAGGTCAGCAGCTCTTTCCAGGGTGAGCTCAGGTCCTTATACGCCGCCAGCGCCGCAACCAATGCCCCCAGCGAAACCGAACCCTGCAACACCAGAAGGCCACCAATCAGGTAGAACATGAATGGTGTCAGCTGCGAGATGAAGTTGTTTATAAACTTCATAAAGAACTTCTTCTGGTAAATCTCAAAGCGGATCGCGAAAAGCCGCCCCAACTGATCGGAGATCATAGCCCGGCGATAGCGCCAGCCGCCATTGCTGCGGAGGGTTGACGCACCTGCCGCGTTTTCGCCGATCTGGGCAGCCAACGCCCGAACTTCCTGAATACGTTTCTTGTTCAACAGGTTGATCTGACGCTGCAATTTAGGGATTAACCAGGCCTGCACCGGGATCAGGGCGACTGCGGCCAGCCCGAACCAAAAGCTTTGCAAGAACAGGAAAGAAAGGATGGTGATCATCTGACCGGCTTGCAGAACTGGCTGGCTGATCGCATCGCCCATCAGCCCGCCCATTGGTTCGCTTTCAGCCGTGATCATCGAGACCATTTCGCCCTGGCTGACCCGTTCGAAATAGGGTTGCGGAAAAAGAAGCGCGCGGCTGACCAGCTGATACCGAAACCGTCGCAGCATGCGTTCGCTCAGCACACCCTTCATGGTGTTGATGCGCATTTTCATCAGCCCGTGCGCCAACACGGCAGCAAGGAAAGCAAAGCACAAGATGATCAGGAAATTCGTCTGTGAAAGCGTATAGCCCCAGACATCCACTTCGGCCGTTGTCGAACCGATTGCGTCGTTGATGATACGCTTGGGCAGTTCCAGCGTAAGATAGAGCAACGGAAACAACGTCGCCGTCACAGCCAACAGGATCAGCTGATCGCGTTTGGAGTATTTCCAAATAAAGCGGAAAATCGTGCGTTCTATGGAACCTGCCCCTACTGCTGGCCGATAACACGGCCCGGATGCCGCGCGCCCAAATTCAACGGTTTGAATTTACTGCCATACTGACACGTTATGCAAATTTTTTCCCACCTGAGAATTTTCTTTATCTTATGTGAACTAGTTCATTTACGCATGGCCGTGTTATTGCCTAAAGTCAGTTTAGAACGATATCGGGAGGGTTCTTTTGACTGCCAGTATTGGCGCAGTGTTACTTATGCTTTGCCTTTTTCAGGTCAAGCACATGTTCGCTGACTACTACCTCCAAACACCGAAAATGCTCTCTGGCCGAGGCGAGTATTTTCACTTGGGACGCGCGCAGCACGCAGCAGTACATGTTGCGGGCTCTGTCATCGTGTTTGCCGCGTTTGGCGCTCCGGTATTGTTCATCCTGATTGTCGGACTGCTTGAATGGGTCATTCATTTCAATATCGATTTCTTGAAAGCTAGCTATTCAGACAAGAAACAGCTTGAGCCGACGCAGGCCGCGTTCTGGCGTGCAGCTGGGTTAGACCAGTGCCTGCACAACCTGACTTATGTGGCGATGGTCTGGGCCTGGGTGACTTTCGCGGCAACGTAGCTCGTACCAAGATATGCCGTCCGATGCGCAGCCCAGAAGCTATGCGCCTATCCCTCGGCCGGTCATAGCGAGGCAAGCTGTTAACCTGCCCCACTCGACTTTGATCGATGCCAAAACCCGACTAGCCCAGAACCGAAAAACTGCTTTCCTCATTGATCGGGCGCTTGCGAGAGTAAAAGCCCACGTCGATGGTCCGTTTAATATAAGGCAGTTCGAATTGCAGCGGTTCCGCGTCGTGATCCGCTCCGCCTTCGCAATATGCGATCAGGGCTGCCATCATCTTACCCGCAATCGGTGCATTCTTATACTGGTTCCCGCTGGATCCGCAGGCCATGTAAAACCCCGGCAGGTTGGATTTGTCATAGATCGGAATCCAGTCGGTTGAGGCATCGTAAAGGTCAACCACACCACGCGTTTTCGATGGGATGCCAAGGGAAGGCACGCGCTGCGCATATCGCATGGCCTGTGTGGTCCATTGGTCCGTGAACTCGCGGTTGTAGTTGACGTCATCCTCGCACCATTGATGCGGATCACACTCCGGATCCTCTGATCCCACAAGGATGTGGTTGCCGTGTTCCGGGCGGCAGTAGCAGGCAATGTCGCTGTCCGAGACGATGGTTCCGTCGTTTTCAAAGTCGAACCCTTCCGGGGCAGGGACATGCACGACCTCTTGCCGCAGGGGGCGGGTTTTGATGGTCATGTCATCCAGAACGCCTGCCATCCCATTGATGATAGCCGAGCCCGGCCCGGCCACGTTCACGACAACCCTTGCGCGGATTTCTTCGCCTGAGGCAAGTTTTACACCGGAAACACGTCCATCCTCGGTCAGGATCTCGATAACTTCGGCACTGGTGCGGACCTCGGCCCCGTGCTGTTTGGCAGCATCCATCAGGTTTTGCGCCGACAAGGCCGGGTCGGTGACATATCCCGCCTGCGGCCAGTACACTCCACCCGTCATCTTTCGCCCGTTGGGCTGGCCGAATTCCGGGTCATCCATGCGGCGTGCCGGGGCAAAGCTGTCCAGCGAATAAACCGGCAGGCGTTCAACCACTTTATCCCCCGACCATTCTTCGAACGGGCAATCCAGTTCTGATGAATTGCGCATGTGCTTTTCCAGCATCCCGTTCGCCTCGGTCTTCATAACCAGGCAGCCGGTTTCCCTGAACTGAGCCAGATTGGCCCCCTCTGGCAGTCCAAGATAGTCAGCCCAGTCGCGCCAGTAATGATAGCCTTCCCAGGCAAACGCCGTTCCATCGAAGGTGGAATAATGCATCCGGATGATCGCGCAGGACCCGGCGGTTGAACCGTGTCCAACCTGTGCGTTGCGATCCAGAGACAGGGTTTTCCAGCCCGCCTTGGACATTTCGAACGCGATGGCCGCGCCGATCACACCTGTGCCAATGATGATTGCGTCTGGTTGACTCATGTCGGGTCTCCTTTCCAGTAGCGCCGGGAATATGCGCTGAATTCTTCAACTTCTTCGGGTTTCGGTTCAACGCCCGTAAAGGCGTATAGGTAATGCGGCACCATCGAGATCCGCGTCTCGAAGGGTTCGTTCAATTGTGCCAGATCATATCCGATCTGCATGTAATACAGCACGCGCGCACGCGTTTCGGACTCGATTTCGGAATAGCCGTATCTGGCGAACATCGCGTGCAAAGCTTCAAGCCGCCGTGTGTCAGACTGATCCAGCGCACGGCGTACTTTGCCCGATTTACGCGCCCAGTCGCGCACGGCAAAGTCCAATGCGGTGTCAAACAAATCCGTGTTGACCACACAACGATGCACGTTGCAGACCGCGCCCGTTATCGTTTCGGCTGGCGCTTCGGCCTGTTTTACAAGCGCAACCGTATTGGTCGCCTGCCACCGCGCCAGCAGTGCATCCAAAAGTTCCTGTCTGGACTTGAAGTACCAGTAGAAGGATGAACGTGACACGGCCATCCGCTCGGCCAGGTTAAGAACCTTGATCTGGTCCACCCCGTCCGAAATCAGCACGTCCATCGCCACGTTCAGCCAATCGTCGCGGGTCACCTTGATATTGCCGATCAGGGGCTCGGCCTCGGGATCATCGCGGTGAAGGATAGGTTTGTTGTTCATTCAACTCTCCGGTGGCGCCCCGCCCTCTGCGGTGCGACGTGCGATAAAGTCCTGCAAGGCACCAAAACGATCATTGTCTAAGGCAGGGGCCTTGAAATCGTTCAGGATACCCTGCCAAACCCCCGTTGCACGTTGGTTGGCATCTGTTGAACCGCGTTCGGTCCATGTGCCGAAATTGGCGTAGTCATGGACATGCGGTTGATAGAACTCGGTGATGTAGCGCTCCATCGTCTGGGGGCAGGCAAAGAAATGACCGCCAGGCGCGACCTCACTTAAAGCGGTATCAAAGCCAATCTCGGCAGGCCCCGCCTGCGCGCCCGCGCAAAGCTCGGCCACCATGTTCAGAACCTCGGCATCGCAGACCAGCTTTTCGAAGGATACGGTCAATCCCCCTTCCAGCCAGCCCGCTGAATGAATTATCACAGTCGCCCCGGCCATCAGGCAACCCCAAAGGCCAAACTGGTTCTCATTCGCCGCTTGCACGTCGTTGCTGTTTGACGCTGACCCTGCCGCCGACCGCCAGGGCAGGCCAAGGTGACGCGCCAGTTGGCCTGCGGCCAGTGATGCCTGAAAATGCGAGGGCGTCCCGAATGCAGGTGCACCGGATTTCATGTCCACATTGCTGGTGAACGTGCCATAACACACCGGAGCGCCCGGTCTGGCCAGCTGCGCCAAGGTCAGCGCGGCCAGCGTCTCGACATGGGACAGGGTGATTGCCCCGGCCACGGTGATCGGCGCCATCGCCCCCATCAGGGTGAACGGTGTGATGATCGACATCTGACCGTGGCCCGCAAAGTCGATCAGGCCTTGCGCCATGGGAATGTCCAGCGTGCGCGGGCTGTTTGTGTTGATGATCGTGTAACAATGCGCGTTGCCCCGGAACTCATCATCCGACAGACCTCGCGCCGTGGACAGCATCTCAAAGCAATCCATGACCTGCGGCGTGCCGCGCGAGAAGAAGAACGGGAACTTGTCGGTCAGTTCCATCTGTGCCTGTGTCGTGAAGTAGTGGCGCAGATGCGTCGGTACGTCCTGAGGTTCAACCTGAGGCGAGATCATCTGGAACACATCGAAATGATGGGTGAGCTTCAGAAACTCCAGATAATCCTGACCTGTCGCCGGGCGACGGCCACGTTCCAGATCGGTTGCGTTCGGCGCGCCTGCCCCCGGTTGAAAAACCAGCGATCCCAGTTCCAGAGTAAAATCCCGATGCCGTGAACCGGCGCGACAAGCGATAGATTTGGGTGCCGAGGAAACAGCAGCCTCAACCATCTCGCGCCCGATAAAGACCATTTCACTGTCTTCATCCACGCGCGCACCACCCTGCTTGAACAGCTTGCGTGCCTCGGGAAGCAAGGTCTTTACACCCAACTCCTCGAGCGTACGCAACGCTGTCTCGTGCATGTCCGCGATCTGGTCAGCCGGGAACACCTCCATCAAAGGGAAAGGGTTCCTGAGCTGGCGATAGTTCACGTCGCGGCTGGGCTGCGGGGCAGCCTCGCCCCCTCGCCTTCGGCGTCGTCGGTCCGGAGCGGCCATGATCAGCCCCGCATCGCTTTGCCCTGAGGGTCGTAGGGCGACGGTGCAATTACCCGCGCCGGACATTCCACCCCTACGACATGGACAGACAGTTCCGTACCCGGGTCCACCTTGTCACGGTCAATCAAGGCCATTGCCAACGACTTGCCGGTATAGTGCCCGTAACCGCCTGAGGTCACAAAACCCACGCGTTCGCCGCTGGCCCAGACCGGTTCATACCCGCTGGCGTCGGCGTCCAACGCATCGATTTCCAGTGTTACCTGTACCTGCGCCGGGCCATTGCCATCCCGTTCGGCCAACGCGGCCTCCTTGCCGACGAAATCCTTGTCCCAGTCGATCCAGCGATCCATGCCGGTCATACCGGGTGTGTAAGCCTGCGTGAACTCTGCCGACCAGATGCCATAGCTCTTCTCAAGCCGCGTTGACAGCATCGCATTGAAACCGCACTCGCGGATTCCCTCTTCTGCACCAGCTTCCAGCAAAATGCGGCGCAGTTTGATGTGATCGCCATAGCGGCAGTTGATTTCATACCCTTTTTCGCCGGTCACCGACATACGAGCCACGCGGGCACGGACGAGACCGATGTCGAAATCACCGCAGCCCATGAATTTCAGACCCGAGATATCCTGTTCGGCCAATTTTTCGACCACCGCCTGCGATTTTGGTCCGACCACGGCGAACCCGCAATACTCCTCTCCCAGGTCGCGGACGGTGACCCCATCCATCATATGATCGTTGAACCATCGCATATGCCAGGCGCGCAGGTAATAGCTGCCCATGATCCACCAGGTGCCATCGCCCCAGTTCAACACGGTCAGATCGCCTTTGAGCCGCCCATCCTCACCCAGCATCGGCGCCAGTTTGGCACGACCCGGGGCGGGCAGTTTCGATGCCATAACGTTATCCAGCCAAGCCTCGGCATTTGGGCCCGAAACCTCAAAGCGGGAAAAACCCGTGATATCCATCAGGCCCACGCCCTCACGGATGGTCCTGCATTCAGCGGCCACGATGTCGTGCGCGTTCGAACGTTTGAGCGTTGGCGTTTCCTCGAACCCTTTGGGCGCGAAATACAGCGACACCTCCAGATCCCAGCTGACACCCCATTTGCATCCGGCCTCGGTCATCGCGTCATGCGCCGGAGCCATCTTCAGCGGGCGACCCGCAGGCAATTGCTCGTTCGGGTAGGTCATCACAAAGCGGCGCGAATAGAACTGGCCAGTGGTTTCACGAATATACCGCTTGTTCTGTGCGAAATCACCATAGCGCGCCACATCCATCGGCCATGCATCCGCTTCGGGCTCACCATGGATCATCCATTCGGCCAGTGTTTTCCCAACGCCACCACCTTGCAGGAACCCGGCCATCACCGCGCAGGCGGTCCAATAGCCGCGCTTGCCCGGAACCGGACCAACCAGCGGGTTACCATCCGGTGAGAACGTGAACGCACCATTGACCCATGTCTTGATGCCCACGTTCTGAATCGACGGATACCGCTCAAAGCCCAGCGTCAGTTCGTTCTCGATCCGGTCAAGCTGTTCCTGAAACAGTTCCTCGCCATAGTTCCACGGCGCGCCATCCATCGCCCAGTGTTCGTGATCGACCTCGTAGATCCCAACCAGAACACCCTTCTGGTCCTGCCGCATATAGGTGAATCCTTCGAGGTCCACAGTCATCGGCATCTCGAAATCCGCCTGCGCAACTTCTGGCACAGTGTCTGTGATCAGATAGTGGTGCTTCAACGGTGAGACTGGCAACTCTACCCCGGCCATACGCCCAACCTGCTTGGCCCAGAGCCCGGCCGCGTTGACCACATGTTCACAGGTGATCGTGCCCTTATCGGTCACAACCTGCCAACCATCATCTGTCTGGATCAGCTCTTCGACCTTGGTTTCCTCGTAATATTCGGCACCACGTTTTCTGGCCGCAGTCGCATAAGCCTGAACAGTGCCTGTCGTATCGATATACCCTTCGCGATCCGCCCACATCGCGCCCAAAACACCGTCGGTTGACATGATTGGGCAGCGTCTTTGTGCCTCTTGCGGGGTCAGCAGCTCGCAATCATCAATGCCGATTGACTGGAAGATGCGGTAATTGGCCTGCAACCACTCCCAGCGTTCAGGCGTACCGGCCAGCGTCAGACCACCGGTCATGTGCAAACCGATATTCTGGCCCGATTCTTTTTCGATCTCACTCAGTAGGTCAATTGTGTAGGCCTGCAACGAGGCCATGTTCGGATCCGCGTTCAGGGCATGGATGCCGCCCGCTGCATGCCAGGACGATCCCGATGCCAGCCGCCGCCTCTCCAGCATGACCACATCGGACCAGCCGAATTTGGCCAGATGATACAGAACCGAAGCACCAACGACGCCCCCACCAATGACCACTACGCGATATTGGGATTTCATCCCGACCTCCCTGAACAGAATCTGAGAAGACGCTAGTGGCACTGTTCAGTTCTGTCTAGACATTTATGTACAGTACGGAATGCGAGAACTCTGCCGAATGCTTTGCAAACCTAAAGCTGGGCGCTTGGGCGGGCTTTCACGCTTTCAAACCAAACCTGCGTGTTCGTATTGCCGTCCGGTATCCGCATCTTAATGACGCGCGCGAAATCGACAAAAACAAAAGTGGATATATCCGCCAGAGTGAATACATCGCCCGCAACATACGCGCTTTGCATCAACCGCGCCTCCAGCAGTTCAAAAAATGACGCAACCCGCTCGCGCCCACGCTGCGCCAGTTCGGGGATCTGCGCATGATTAACCGTGCCGGGAATAGCACGGTCTTTGAACGCCGGATGGCTGTTGCGTAAAGCTTCAGCGATGGGCGCACCGCCCTGCTGCTCGGCAATTGCGTTCCACATCAGGACCAACCCTTTTTCATCAGCGGTCCGGCCCATCAAGGGCGGCTCGGGGAAACGCGCTTCAAGATACGCGGCGATGCCAAGATTTTCGGTCAGGACTGCGCCGTCATCCGTTACCAGAACCGGGATTGTGGCCCGGGGGTTCACTGCACGAAACTCAGTGCTCAACTGCGCGCCCTCAGCAATCGAGATTTCGTGCGTTTCGATGTTCAACCCTTTTTCCGCGATGAACATGCGGGCACGGCGCGGGTTTGGGGCCGTAGAGCAATCGTAGAATATCATGCAGGCCCCTTCTCTCTGGTCAACGCCGATAGATGAAACAGCGCCCTTCGACGGCACCCTCGGGCAACGGCATTTCCTCCAGCGCCTCGAAATACATCCGGTCACTTGAAACCATTAATCCACCCGGTGCCAGCAAGGGCTCGATCAACGGGGAAACAAGCCGCGCAAAGATGTCGTTCTTTTCGCGATTATGCCCCCCAAGGTCTGCATGAATCAGGCTTGCTGTCGGTCCAAACCTGTCGACCGCCGCTGGCAGCGTCTCGCGCACATCCCCCAAGATCACCCGATCCTCGGGCGGGGTTGAATCAGGGTGCGAAGCCACCGCGCGTTCGAAAACAAAGACAGGACGTCCATCGATATGCTGCACAAGATGATGATAGGTGCGCCCATTGCCCAACCCCAGTTCAAACACCGGGCCAGCCATGCCTGCCGTTTGCGCAATCGCGTGATCCAGGCAGGCGCGCTGCGACACCATACGATCGATAAACAAGTCCAGACGGCTTTGATTCTTGGACACCGGCAAATATCTCCTTGATACCAATCGAAAGCATAGATGCCCCCGACACCGCCTTAGATGACAAATTCTCAAGACTTTGTGTAGCGACGAAGCCCAAAGTTTCACATTTTCGCGACATTTCAGCCCAAGAACGGGTTTGACTAGACATGCGGAACCGCGCGACACTGACGAAAAAATCACGGGGAGTTGAAACGACCGATGTCACCAAGCGGCCAAACGGTTGGAAAACCTGCATGAGCGCGTTGTTGTGCGTCAGAGACCTCAGCATCGGCTTTGGTGCGGGCAGTTCCGTGGTCACGGATGTGAATTTCGATGTCAAACCAGGGGAAACCTTGGCGCTGGTCGGTGAATCGGGATCGGGTAAAACCATCACGTGCCGGGCCGTCTTGCGGATTCTGCCGCGAACGGCCCAGATACGCAGCGGCACGATAACTCTGAATGATTCCAAGGGCACATGTAACCTGACAGCGGTCACCGAGCGGGAAATGCGCGGCATCCGTGGCAATCGCGTTTCGATGATCTTTCAGGAGCCTATGCGATCACTGTCACCTCTGCACAAGATTGGGAATCAGGTCAGTGAAGTCCTGTGGCTGCATCGCGGGCTATCTGAGTCTGAGGCGCGCAAAAAGGTCCTGACGCAGTTCGAGCGCGTGGGCTTTCCAGATCCACAGCGTGCCTATGACTCCTACCCATTCGAACTGTCGGGCGGAATGCGCCAACGCGCCATGATTGCGATGGCCATGGTATCCAAACCCGAGTTGCTGATCGCGGACGAGCCCACCACCGCGCTGGATGTGACCACGCAAGCGCAGGTTTTGGGGCTGATCAAGGAATTGCAGCGCGAGACCGGCATGGCGCTTATTCTGGTGACCCATGATCTGGGCGTGGTTGCCAACATGGCAGAACAGGTTGTAGTCATGCACAAGGGCCGCATCATGGAGGCTGGCCCGGCCGCACCAATCCTGACCTCCCCCGCGCATCCATATACCAAACAACTGTTTGATGCGGCGCCGGAAATTCCAGACCAGGATGCTGTGGGTATACCGATGCCGGACGACGATCTGATCCTTCAGATGAAGGGTGTCTCCAAAACCTACACGATGCGGTCCAGCAAAGGGTGGCAGGCCGACAAGGAAATCTATGCGTGCAAAGGGGTCGATCTGAATTTGGCACGCGGCAAGACGCTGGCCATTGTCGGTGAAAGCGGATCAGGTAAAACAACAGCCGCGCGGATCGCATTGGGTGCGGAACTGCCCGATCCCGGTGGAGAAGTCCTGTTTCGCACCGTGCCGAATGCCGATCCTATCACAGTGCACAACATGACCCGCGCCCAGCGCACGGCGTTTCAGCGCAATGCGCAGATGGTGTTTCAGGATCCCTACAGCTCGCTCAGCCCGCGGATGCGCATTCAGGACGCGATGACCGAGCCGTTGGAAATTCACCGTATCGGAACAACGGCCGAGCAGCGCGACAAGGCCGCCGAGATGTTGCAGCGCGTCGGCCTGACAGCCGACATGCTGAAACGCTATCCACACGCCTTTTCGGGGGGGCAGCGACAACGTCTGTCGATAGCCCGCGCCATGATGCTCGACCCGCAGCTCATCGTGTGTGACGAACCCACCTCGGCGCTGGATGTATCGGTGCAAGAGCAGATTCTGACCCTGTTGGAAAATCTACAGGACAGCCTGAACCTGTCCTATCTGTTCATCTCGCACGATCTGGCTGTGGTCGCGCGGATCGCCGACGAAGTTGCCGTGATGCGTCGCGGCCTGATCGTCGAGCAAGCACCACCCGAAACTCTTTTCTACAATCCGCGCCACCCCTACACCAAAGCGCTGATTGCCGCTCAACCCGAACCCGACATCAATCGCCCGATCGACCTGCAAGTGGTTTCCTTGGGCGCCGGCGCGCCGGACAGTTGGGATGAAGCCTTTCGTTTCTCGGACACCGTGATACCCTCATTGGTGGAATTGGAACCGGGCCATAAGGTACGTTGCCATGTTTAAGACCACTCGCCCCCTGATCCTGGCCGCTTCGCTGGCGCTCATCGGGATGCTGCCCGCCACGGCAGAGACAATCCCGACGCCGCAGGAAAGCGCGTTCTGGAACGCAGAAGTAGAAGCGGGCAATCTGCCACCCGTTCAGGAGCGCCTGCCAGCGGACCCGCTGATTGTAGATCTGGCAGCAAAGGGTCGCGAGTTCGGCAAACAGGGCGGCACCCTGCGCACCATGATCACGCGGTCCAAAGATATCCGCCAGATGGTTGTCTATGGCTATGCCCGGCTGGTCGGATTCGACCAGAACTACAAGATTATCCCCGATTTGCTGGCGTCGTTTGAAAACGAAGACGGCCGCAAGTTCACCCTGAAACTGCGCGAAGGGCACAAATGGTCAGACGGTTCTCCGTTTACGTCGGAAGATTTCCGCTATTGGTGGGAAGACGTTGCCAACAACAAATTGCTCAGCCCGTCAGGCCCGCCGGATTTTCTGATTGTCGAAGGCAAATCACCCACCGTTACCTTCCCGGATGAAACCACGGTAATTTTCGAATGGGAGGACCCTAACCCGGGTTTTCTACAATCGCTGGCTCAGGCACGACCACCCTTTATCTATCGCCCAGCAGCTTTCCTGAAACGATATCACGAGAAATATGCCGACCCCGAGGAACTTGCCTTTCTGGTCGACGATGCCCGCGTCAAAAGCTGGGCCGCGCTGCACAACAAGCTCGACAACCTGTACAAGTTTGACAATCACGAATTGCCCACGTTGCAGCCGTGGCTGAACGCAAGTTCCGGCAAGAAAATCCGCCACAATTTCGTACGTAACCCCTATTACCACCGTATCGACAGCAAAGGGGTTCAACTGCCCTATATCGATGTGGTCGAGATGGAGATCGTTGCCCCCGGTCTGGTCGCTGCCAAAACCAATGCAGGGGAAAGCGACCTGCAAGGCCGGGGTCTGGATTTCCGCGACGCTTCGATCCTGAAAAAAGGCGAAGCGCAAGGCGGCTACAAGACATTGCTGTGGAAAACCGGCGTTGCGTCGCAAATCGCGATCTATCCGAACCTCAATTTCGAGGATGACGTCTGGCGCGATGTGCTGCGTGACGTCCGTGTACGGCGCGCCCTGTCCGTTGCCATCGACCGCGAGACAATCAACCAGGCTTTGTATTTCAAGCTTGCGCATCCCGGCGCAATGTCGGTTCTGCCTGCCTCGCCCTTTTATGATGAGAAGAATGCCACCGCATGGGCCGGTTACGATGTCGGCCAGGCCAATGCGTTGTTGGATGAGGTCGGCCTGACCAAGCGCGACAAGAACGGTATTCGCCTGCTACCGGACGGGCGCCCAATGGAGCTGGTGATCGAAACCGCTGGCGAGCGGCAAGAGGTTGAAAACGCCCTTCAGATCGTTACTGACACCTGGCGCGAGATCGGGGTCAAGCTGGTCATGCGCCCGTTGGATCGCGATATCCTGCGCAACCGGGTGTTTGCAGGTAACTCGATGGCATCGGTCTGGTATGGGTGGGATGACGGTATCCCGCAGGCGCACACGTCCCCGGCGTATCTGGCACCCACCGATCAGGTCTTCTTGGCCTGGCCAAAATGGGGCCAGTTTTATCAGACAGGTGGTGAAGCCGGGGAAGCCCCCGACATGCCCGAGGCAGAACGCCTGATGCAACTGGCCCATGACTGGGAGGTCGCAACTACCGATGACGAACGCAAGGAAGTCTGGACTGAGATGCTGAGAATCCACGCCGACCAGCTTTATGCCATCGGTATCCTGAACGGAGCACCCCAACCGATTGTCGTGTCGAACCGTCTGCGCAATGTGCCGGAACAGGCCATGTGGGCATGGGAGCCCGGTGCGCATTTCGGCGTTCACCGCCCGGACGAGTTCTTTTTCGCCGACTAAGCAGGAGCAGCTAAATGGTCATGCTGCGCTATGCGGTGTATCGCTTTTTCACGATGCTGCTGACATTGTTGGTGGTCTCGGTCCTGATTTTCATAATCATCAACCTGCCGCCCGGTGATTACCTGAGCAACCAGATTGCCGAGCTTCAGGCCTCGGGCCAGTCAGCAGGTGTCGCCAAGGCCGAGTTTCTGCGCGCCGAGTACGCTCTGGATCGCCCGATGTGGGAACAGTACCTGATCTGGGTGGGCTTCTGGCCGGGACCGCACGGATTTTCGGGTCTGATCCAAGGTAATTACGGCTGGTCATTTGAGTTCGACCGGCCTGTATCTGAAATCGTGGGCGACACGCTTTGGCTGACGGTCGTCGTCAACCTGGCCGCGATCCTGTTTGTTTATGCCGTTGCTCTTCCCCTGGGTGTTATTGCTGCGGCGCGATCACGGACATGGATTGATTATACCTCGGCCTTTGTGGGTTATCTGGGGCTAGCGACACCCAACTTTTTGTTGGCCCTGATCCTATTCTACTACGGGCATCGGTATTTCAACCTGCCTATCGGCGGCCTGATGGATCCGCAATTCGAAGGTCAGCCGCTGAGTTGGGACAAGATGAAATCTATTCTCATCCACCTGATCGTTCCGACTTTTGTCATCGGAACCTCGGGCGCATCGGCGATGATGCAGCGCCTGCGGGCAAATATGCTCGATGAACTGGGGAAACCCTATGTGGAAACGGCCATTGCCAAAGGTATGGCGCCGTCGCGGATGCTGACGAAATATCCGTTGCGCGTGGCATTCAACCCGTTCGTTGCGGATATCGGTAACCTTCTGCCATCTATGGTGTCGGGATCGGTTCTGGTGTCAGTCGTTCTGGGCTTGCAAACCATCGGGCCGACTTTGCTGACAGCACTGAAAACGCAGGACCAATTCCTGTCCGCGTTTATCCTGATGTTTGTCGCGCTGCTGACGCTTATCGGCACGATGATCTCGGATATTCTGCTGGTGATGCTGGATCCCCGCATACGATATGAGGGGCGCGAAGCATGACCGATACTCCTGACAACCGCTACGTCGATGACGCGCCGTTTGATCCGCAGGCGTCGATACAGCAACTGGAACGCGCCGATCTGGATGCCCCCAACTGGGTATTGGTCTGGCGCAAGTTCCGCACGCATAAGCTGGGTCTGATCTCGGGCATCTTCCTGCTAATGTGCTACCTGATGCTCCCATTTGCCGGTTTCATCGCGCCGTATGGCCCGAATGACCGGAACGGAGAGCATCTGTATGCGCCACCGCAATCGGTGAACTGGTTTTACGAAGGCGCTTTTATCGGCCCCCATGTTTTTCCAATCGTCGCCGAGGCGGATCTGGAAACCTTCCAGTGGAAGTTCGTCCCTGACACTGACGACCCGCGCCCGATCCGGTTCTTCTGTGAAGGGTCCGAATATCGACTTGCGGGTCTTATCAAGACAGACAGGCATCTTTTCTGCGCGCCGGATGGTGCCACCTTGTTCCTCTGGGGGTCCGACAGGCTGGGTCGCGATATCTTCAGCCGCATCCTCTATGGGGCGCAGCTGTCGCTGACCGTGGGGCTGATCGGTATTTCGGTATCATTCTTTCTGGGTATCCTGTTCGGTTCGATGGCCGGCTATTTCGGTGGCCGCATCGACTGGGTCATCAACCGGGTCATCGAAATTCTGCGTTCGCTGCCGGAATTGCCGCTGTGGCTGGCACTGTCTGCCGCCGTGCCATCGAACTGGAGCCCGGTTGCCGTATTCTTCATCATTTCGATCATCCTCGGCATCCTCGACTGGCCAGGACTGGCGCGTTCAGTTCGTGCAAAGTTCCTGTCACTACGCGAGGAAGAATACGTTCGTGCGGCAGAAATGATGGGTGCAAGCTCGGGCCGGGTGATCCGTAAGCACTTGTTGCCGAATTTCATGTCTCATTTGATTGCATCAGCCACCCTGTCGATCCCGGCAATGATACTTGGGGAAACGGCGCTTAGCTTTCTTGGCCTGGGCCTTCGTGCACCAGCGGTCAGTTGGGGTGTGATGCTGAATGACGCGCAAAACCTCGCATCGATTGAGATCTACCCCTGGACGGCAATCCCGATGCTTCCGATCATCGTGATCGTACTGGCTTTCAACTTTCTGGGTGACGGGTTGCGCGACAGCCTTGACCCTTATCAGCAATGAGCCTTCTTGCCACCCTTCCCGCCGTCGACCGATATCGCAAGGTCGGCACAGGCGCTCTGCCAAGTGCTTTTGCCGTCTCCGAACTGGCGACAGCCAGCTTTGCAGCCGTTGGGCAAGAGATGGCCCGCTTTATGCAGGCGCTGAACCTGACCCAGAAAGCCCCCGAGATCGCCGTCGACCATCGGCTGGCATCGTTGTGGTTCGGCTATTCCTTCAAGCCCGACGGCTGGGAAATGCCAAACCTGTGGGATTCGGTCGCGGGGGATTACAGGGCGTCAGATGGCTGGATCAGGCTGCACACCAACCTGCCGCGCCATCGCGCGGCAGCGATGAAGGTTCTTGGCACCCCGCCAGAGCGTGAAGCTGTGACAAAAGCCGTCAGAACCCGGGCCATATCCGATTTGGAAACCGATATTGTGGCCGAAGGCGGTGTGGCCGCTGCCATGCGCAGCCGGACCGAGTGGCTTGAACATCCGCAGGGCCGCGCTGTATCGCGCGATCCGTTGATTGGTTGGCAAGGCCCCCGGTACGTCAAGCTACGCGAGAGGCCGCAGGCAACCCCTGCAAGACCTCTTGCCGGGTTGCGGGTTCTTGACCTGACGCGCGTTCTGGCAGGTCCGGTATCGACACGCACATTGGCCGGTTTCGGGGCCGAGGTTTTGCGGATCGATCCGCCCGGTTGGGACGAACCCGGCGTGATCCCTGACATTTCACTAGGCAAACACTGTGCTTATCTCGATCTGAAATCGACCAACGACATGGAAAGGCTGCAAGAACTTCTGCCCCAAGCGGATGTATTCGTTCATGGGTACCGGCCCGGCGCTTTGGACGCACTTGGCCTGACCCGCGCCAAGCGCGATGAACTGGCACCGAACAGGGTCGAGGTGACGCTGAATGCCTATGGCTGGCAAGGCCCCTGGTCGACCCGGCGCGGGTTTGACAGTCTTGTCCAGATGAGCGCGGGAATTGCGCATGCGGCCATGGAGTGGGCTGACGCCGACAAACCGACGCCATTGCCGGTACAAGCTTTGGACCACGCAACCGGCTACCTGATGGCCGCCGCCATTCTTTCTGCTCTGGCCGAGGCCGCGTCGGGCAATTCCATTATGCATGCTCATCTGTCCCTTGCCCGCACCGCCGAGCTTTTGGCGGTTCTCGGCAAAGACGACGTCGAGGCAGAGACCATTACTCCGACGCCCACGGATTACTCTCCTGCGACAGAAGCTTCGGGCTGGGGACCGGGGCACCGTCTCAAACCAGCGCTTAGCCTCGGTGACACTGTGCTACAATGGGATTTACCCGCGTCGAAACTGGGCACATCCGAACCGGTCTGGCCCTTCACTTCCAACTGACCCAACCGTCGCGCGAAACGCGCAGCCGGACCTCACGCTGTCGGTGGCACCTCATCCGAGGCGCAATTCAGAGCGTCGGAAGGCCTTGCTAACGGTCGTCACCGCCTGGTCCGATATCGTCTAGATAATCCTCGTCAATCGCAGCCTGAACAGCCCCCGTTACGGCTTCACGCTGTTTTGGTGTCAGGTCTTCCGCCTCTTTCCCATCTGCCAATCTTACAGTGACTTCGCGATGTGCAAACTTGATCCCTTCGCGCGCGAACAACTCGCGTATGTCCTGATAGACCTTTTTGCGAACCAGCCACTGATCACCCGGTTTCGTCATGAACTTGACCCGGATGATCATCGCCGAATCTTGCATCTCGATCACGCCCTGCGACTTCAGCGGCTGGATGAAATTGTCTCCGATTACAGGATCGGTCAACAACTCCTGTCCCAGTTTCTTGATCAGTTTGCGGACCTTCTCGACATCGGTGTCATAGGTCACGCGCAGCGGCAGCTTCATGATTACCCAATCGCGCGAGTAGTTGGTCAGCACTTTGATCTCGCCAAAGGGGATGGTGTTCAGCGCACCCAGATGGTGGCGCAGTTGCATGGACCTGACCGAGATTTTCTCGACCGTGCCTTTCACATCCCCAATGTCGATATATTCTCCTTTCCGGAACGCATCATCCAACAAGAAGAATGCGCCGGAAAAAATGTCGCGCACCAGCGTTTGTGACCCGAACCCCACGGCCAAACCAACCACACCGGCACCCGCAAACAGCGGGCTGACGTTAATACCCAGTTCCATCAGGACTATCAGAACGATTGTAACCACGACAACGGCCAGAATTGCGCCCCGGAAAAGCGGCAACAACGTTGCCAGACGGCTTTGCCCGCCTTCGCCACCTTCGTCGCCCAGTTCAACCTCGGTGCCATCGTCGGATTCTTCAGCGATTTTGCTGTCGATCCAAATCCGAAAGAAGTGAAACAGGATGTACCCGATGAACAGGACAACCATCACATCCAGCGCACGTTCAACCGGCAGATCCTCGCTCCAGTCCGCGTTCGGGTACCATATCACGACAAGCGCATAAGCCCCGAGCACGAAAGCCAGAATTCCGGCTACCCGGCGGGCCAGGTCTTCATAAGTCAGAAGATGCTGCTTCGGTTGTTCGGGCTCGGGTATATCCGTCGCCATGACGCCTTCTTCCGCTGCGGCGGCTTCCCCGTTTATTTCGCTAATCATGCGCGAGCGGTCAAAATATCGCTCCAGCAGATAGTTCATTGCACCATAGGCCACGACCACGGACATGAAGATCATGTAGCTGCTTGCAATCAGCGGCAGCGGCGTCGGATGCTCCAGCGCCAGATCAACAGCCAGACGGAACCAGCTGAACACGACATAGATGATCAACGCCGGTGCCCAGCCGAAGGACACAAACCGCAAAAGCCATGACACCTGTTCGGATGCCCGCCCACCCCGGATCGCGTTCGAGATTGCACGGGCGTTGAACAGGATCATTAGTATGTTGCCCAGCGCGCCCAGCATTGTCAGACCGCCATACACCATGGCGTAGACGTTGTAGTTCAGTCCAAAATCCGCGACCCAGGTGGAAAACAGGACGACCGAAATATCATAGGTCGCCAGCACGGACGCCCAGATGTACAGCCTGCGCGCATTCTTGTCCGAAAAGGGCGGTAATCGATATTGGCTCAGATAAGGCGACAGGACCATGCGCCACAGGTCCGACACCGTGCGCGACAGGAAAAAAGCCGTAAAGATGGCGGTGATCGTGAACTGGACCGAGATATCCTCGGCCTCGCCAAAGATCAGATACCCGACGATCAAAGCCATGATCATTGCAAAGACCGTAGCACCGATCCCCATCAGGAACCGGAACAGCAGGAACGGCATCTTTTCCCGATAACCCTGTGGTTCGTCCTTGATCCGCGCCACCACCCAGCGGCGCGCGAACCGTTTCCCGTAAATCTCGATCGACAGCCACCGCCCAAGTAACAGGAACAGGATATTCCAGCCCAACACCTCGACATAGGTCTGGATTCGGCCATCCGGGCTGGTCTGGCGCAGGATGTATTGTACTTCAAAAATAGAATAGGGCAGCGCCTCGAGCCTCGATTGCATCGACTCACGGAACTTCGAGAACCGCTCTTGCGCCTTCATCAGTTGCGAACCGTCACCCATTGGGTTGCTCGAATCGCTGTCTGCGCCCCCCGAACCTGCATCCTTTCCGCCTGCCGTTGTCACAACCTGACCGGCACTGTCGATGACAATGACACTTGCGCCCGCATCGCTGGCCGCGCGGATTGCAGCGGCCAGATCACTTTCCTTGTCGGCCTCGGACGAAGTGCCCGACCCTGAAGGATATCCGGGAATCAAAGATGACTGCGCCAATGCACCAGTGGAAATGCTCAGGAAAATGGCCCAAAACGCCAAAAAAAATGCGGCCAGAAAGTTATTTCGCATTGGGTCGTGCATCCAGTTTTTGCCGATATTGGTCAGATTACAGAAGCGTTTCAAGCAGTTCAAATACTCGCATCGAACCGTCTCAATATCGTGTTTGGACGTGTTCTTGGCGCACTCTGATGAGCGCAGGTGTTTTCAATCTTTCAATAATTGAATATGACCAAGCAAAGGTTTCTGGTCGGCCTCGATTGTCTTCATCGTTCTCATTAGGCGATCTTGTCTGGCGGTGGTGCGATATGTCGCGAAACAGTCAATACGCTGTTGCCAAATCGCAATGCTTGAAACATTTGCAAGTGCGCAAATCCGCCTTTGGCAAGCGTGGGATTGAAATATACAGTAACGCTTGCGAACGCGCGGATTTCGCTCTGGGATCAAGAAGACGGGCAACACTATGAGCCTTGGCACAACCAATTCTAAACCGGACCGCGCGCCGCGTATCCTGTTTTACAGCCACGACACGTTCGGTCTGGGGCATTTGCGCCGGTCCCGCGCCTTGGCTGCGGCAATCACGCAGGCGGACCCAAGCGCCTCGGCGCTGATCCTGACGGGTTCGCCCGTGGCAGGCCGTTTTACCTTTCCCCGCCGCGTTGACCATGTGCGCCTGCCCGGTGTGACCAAGCGCGCGGACGGATCGTATGCCGCGCGTACAATCGGAATGGGGATCGACGAAGTAACCGAATTGCGCGCGGGATTGATCCAGACTGCGGTTCAGCAATTCGACCCCGACGTGTTGGTCGTCGACAAGGAACCGACAGGGTTCCGGGGTGAGCTGGTGCCGACACTGAAATACCTTGAACGCCATTGCGGAACGAAACTGGTTCTGGGTCTGCGTGATGTGCTGGACGAACCCGAAGTACTGGCCGCCGAGTGGGCGCGCAAAGAAGCCATCGAAGCGACCGAGCGGTTCTATCATGAGATTTGGGTTTATGGATCACAGTCGATCTATGACCCGACGCAAGGCTTGCCGCTAAGCGCGTCAGCGCGATCCCGCATTCACTGGACGGGATATCTGCGCCGCGACCTCGGCCCGATCGGGGAACCGCCTCAGCAACCCTATATCCTGATCACACCCGGCGGCGGGGGCGATGGCAAGGCGTTGGTCAACCTCGTCTTGTCCGCCTACGAGAAAGACCCAGACCTGTCGCCGCGTGCCGTGCTGGTCTATGGCCCATTCCTGTCGGGTGAATTGAGGAATGAATTCGAAGCACGGGTTGCCGCATTGAATGGTCGTGTAACCGCGGTTGGATTTGAATCGCAGATCGAAACGCTGTTTGCCGGGGCCGAAGGCGTGGTCTGCATGGGCGGCTACAACACGTTTTGCGAGGTCCTGTCCTTTGACAAACGGGCCGTCATCGTTCCACGCACCACACCCCGTCTGGAACAGTGGATACGGGCCTCACGCGCAGAAGAGCTGGGGCTGGTCAAGATGCTGGACGAACAACGCGACAGCCTGACACCCGACGCAATGATCCGTGCCATCCGCAACCTGCCGCACCAATCAGTGCCGTCGCAGGCCATCCAAAGCGGATTGCTGGATGGTTTGGACTATGTCACCGACCGCATTGACAGCCTGCTGACACGGGAACAGAAACGAGCCACTGGATGAACTCGGCCTCTCCCAATCTGGCGGTTGTGGTCAAAGGCTGGCCGCGACTGTCCGAAACATTTATCGCGCAGGAACTTGTTGCCTTGCAGGAAGCCGGGCACCGATTTGACATCTGGTCTCTGCGCCATCCGACCGACACCAAACGTCACCCTTTGCACGACCGTTTCGCAGGGCAGGTTCGCTATCTGCCGGAATACCTGCATGAAGAGCCACAGAGAGTGTGGGCGGCCCGCGCTGCCGCCCAGGACCTGCCCGGCTATGCCGAAGCCTACAAGATCTGGCGGCACGACCTGCGCCGCGATCCCACGCCGAACCGCATCCGCCGCTTCGGGCAAGCATGTGTTCTGGCCGCTGAGTTACCCGCCCAGACGCAGGGGCTCTATGCCCATTTCATGCACACCCCCTCGTCGGTCGCCCGGTATGCGGCCATCATGCGCGGTCTGCCATGGAGCTTTTCTGCCCATGCCAAGGACATCTGGACCTCGCCGGATTGGGAAAAGAGTGAAAAGCTGCAGGCCGCAACGTATGGGGCCGCTTTCGGGGCCACCTGCACGGCAATCGGCGCGGAACACCTGCGCAGCCTCGCTGATGACCCCAACCGCGTGGAGCTTATCTATCACGGTCTGGACCTGTCGCGCTTCCCCGAACCGCCAAAACGCAGGATACGCGCCGCTGGCGATCCGTTTCACATGATTTCCGTTGGACGACTGGTTGAAAAGAAGGGCTTTGACCGTCTTATTGCGGCCTTCACACTGCTGCCGGAAAACCTGAACTGGCATTGGACCCACATTGGCGGCGGGGGTCTTGGGGACACTCTGCACACACAGGCGCGCGCTGCTGGTATCGCGAACCGCATCACCTGGAGGGGGGCCTGCGATCAGCCGGAGGTGATCGAAGCCATGCGCAGGGCCGACCTGTTTGTCCTGCCCAGCCGTATTGCTGCGGACGGGGATCGTGACGGATTGCCGAACGTGTTGATGGAGGCCGCGTCCCAGCTATTGCCGATCCTGTCGACACCGGTTTCGGCAATCCCGGAATTCATCCAATCCGGAACGCATGGCGTATTGTCTGATGACGACCCGGCTGCATTGGCTTCGGCCATTTCAGCTCTGGCCGCTGATCCGGAAACGGAAGCAACTATGGCGCGTGCAGCCTATGACCGTCTGATTGCAGATTTTCGAATGGACCCTGGTATTGCACGGCTGTCGGCACGGCTGAAAACCCTGAGCATGGAAGACGCGTAATGGCGCGGGTTGCGTTTTATGCGCCAATGAAATCTCCCGGCAGCCAGAAACCCTCGGGCGATCGCGAAATGGCGCGAAACCTGATGCTGGCCTTGGCGGCGCAGGGGAATAAGGTCGAACTGGCTTCGGACCTGCGCGTCTACGACAAGAACGGGGACAGGGACCTACAGAGAACCCTTGTTCGCGCGGCTGAGATTGAAGCACAGCGGCTGAGCGCCGAATTGCCCTTTGATACAGATCTGTGGGTGACTTATCACAATTACTACAAGGCACCCGACCTGCTGGGCCCCAAGGTCTGCCAGGCGCGCGGCATCCCGTATGTGCAACTGGAAAGCACGCGTGCATCAAGCAGGCTGAACGGGCCGTGGGCCGATTTCGCCCAAGCAGCGCATCAGGCGTGTGATGCAGCGGATATCATTTTCTACCACACAGCCAATGACCTGATTACGTTGGAACGGGACCGTTTTGGCAAGCAGGCACTGGTTGAATTGCCGCCATTTCTGCCTGAAACCGTGTTGCCTGTGGCTACGGCCGGGGACGGCCCCATGCTTACTGTCGGAATGATGCGGCATGGGGACAAGCTGGCGTCCTACCGGATTTTGGCCGAGGCCCTTTCGCACCTGACATGTGACTGGAACCTGAACATCGCGGGGGACGGTCCGGCGCGGCCGGATGTTGAAGCGTTGATGGTGCCGTTCGGAAGCCGGGTGCACTTTCTGGGCCAGCTCGACCGGGCGGCCTTGCAGAAAATCTACCAACACGCATCCCTGCTTGTCTGGCCGGGCGTGAACGAAGCCTATGGGATGGTCTACCTTGAGGCGCAGGCGACAGGCCTGCCCGTGATCGCACAGGACCGCCCCGGCGTTCGGGATGTGCTGGCACCTGCGGTTTACCCATCGGTTGATGCTGGGGCCAAAGGGCTTGCTGATCACATGCAAAACCTGCTGGAGGATACCGCGCAGCGCCGTGCGCTTGGGGCGAATGCGCGCAGCTATGTGGCACGGCGCCATCTTATGCCTCAGGCGACCGAGCGATTGTGGGCGCATCTTCGGCCCTTGTTGAAGGATGTATCATGACCCGTCTTGCACTGCTTCGCCACGGGCATACCCACTGGAACCGCGCAGGGCGCATTCAGGGGCGCAGTGATATTCCGCTGGATGAGGACGCGCGGTCTGAACTGGCCGGGTATCGCTTGCCTGACCCATGGGCCGCCGCTGATATCTGGTCCAGCCCGTTGCTGCGCGCCAGTGAAACGGCGCGGATCGTGTCTGGGCGCGCAACGAAAACCTCGGACGCGCTGATTGAAATGAATTGGGGCGACTGGGAGGGGCTTCGAGGTGTCGACCTGATCGCCGATGAAACCAGCGGGTATCGCCATATCGAAGACTGGAGCTGGGAATTTCGCCCGCCTCACGGTGAAAGCCCTGCCGAGGTTTGGACCAGGCTGCGCCCCTGGGTGTCCGGACTGCGACAGGATACAGTCGCGGTCTGCCATATTGGCATCATGCGGGTCATTCTCGCCCAGGCGTGGGGTTGGGATTTTGATGGTCCCGCCCCCTTCAAGATCAAGCGCAATCGGCTGTATATCGTTGATATGGACACAATGACCGCAGACCCGGACCCCGTTCGCCTGATCAAACATGGGCCGATGCCATGAAGGTGATGATCGTTGTCACGCACCTTTTGGGAACAGGGCATCTAAGCCGGGCCCTGACGTTGGGCCGGGCGTTCCGGGATGACGGCCACCAAGTCATGGTCGTCTCGGGCGGGATGCCTGCGCCTCAACTGGACAGCAGCGGGCTAACCCTGTTCGGTTTGCCGCCACTCAGATCAGATGGAACCAATTTCACCCGGCTTCTGACTGAAAGCGGCGTCGAGGCTGACGCGGATTATCAGCGCGCGCGTGTGACAGCCATGGTGCAGGCGGTAAACAGCTTTCAGCCGCAAATCCTGGTAACCGAGCTTTACCCCTTTGGTCGCCGGTCGCTGGCAGCGGAGTTCGACGCGGCCCTGAATGCGGCACGGGTCCTGCCTCGGCCTCCGATCATCCTGGGATCGATCCGGGATATTCTGGCCCCGCCTTCCAAACCTGCCAAGGCCCAGCGGACAGAAGATATCGTCACCCGCTTTTATGACGGCATTCTTGTTCACTCGACCGAAAGTGTCACACCGCTTTCGGTCAGTTGGCCGGTGTCGGACCGATTGGCGGAACGGCTGCATTATACCGGCTTTGTGGCGCCGGAACTGCCTCTACCGCATCCGCAGTCCGTTGGGCAGAGCGAAATCCTTGTCAGCGCCGGCGGCGGTTCTGTGGGGCAACCGATCTTTCGCGCGGCCATCGAGGCCGCCCGCCAGATGCCCAACAGGCGCTGGCGCCTGTTGATCGGCGGGACGGATGCCAAGGCAAGGATCGCAGAGCTGTCCCAACTGGCTGAAGAAACCTCGGCAATTCTGGAACCTGTGCGCCCCGATTTTCGCCAGATGCTGCCCCATGCAGCGGCATCGGTCAGCATGTGCGGCTACAACACCGCCATGGATATTCTGCAAAGCGGAACACCCGCTGTTTTTGTCCCATTCGATGATGGCAAAGAGGTTGAACAGGGGCTGCGTGGGCAAAGCCTGTCGAGTTTGCCAGCCATCGAGGTGCTTCTCAGCCGAACCCTGAGCGGGCAGGCGTTGGCGCAGGCCGTAGAGCGCGTCATTTCAGATGGACCCCGCGCGCAGCAGGACTTCGGATTTGATGGCGCGGCCCAAACCGTGGAGATCGCCAAGCACCTGCTGGAACGGCGTAAATGAACCCGGACTGGCACCCACTTGAGGTCGAGCTGACCCATTGGCATGCAGCGGGCCTTTCGTTGCCGTTGTGGTGGCGAGACGATGACGCGATCGACCCGACACCACAGTTGGACCGGCTGTCCGATCTGGCCGCGCAGTTGGGCCTGCCGGTACATCTGGCCGTCATTCCCCATGCGGCAACCCCTGCGCTGGCTGACTATGTTGTGCGCGGCGAAACTCTCATCCCTGTGGTCCACGGGTGGTCCCACAAGAACCATGCGCCTGCCGGTGAGAAGAAAGCCGAGTTTCGTCTCAACCGTCCGCTGGACGAGGTTGTTGCGGATGCTGCGGCAGGATTGTCATGCCTTGACGCCTTGTTCGGCAACACCCTGCGGCCGATGTTTGTCCCTCCGTGGAACCGCATTGCACCAGAAGTCATCGAACACCTTCCGTCACTGGGATACCGAATTCTTTCCACGGCAACGCCCCGCAGAACGGAAATGGCGGCTGCGGGGCTTGAGCAGGTCAACACACATCTTGACCCGATTGGCTGGCGGGGTTCACGCGGTCTGATCTCTCCGGACCACCTGATCGCTCAGACAGTTAACCTCCTGCGGGACAGGCGCGAAGGCCGCGCAGACAACGCCGAGCCGTTTGGAGTATTGACCCATCACCTGGTCCATGATCAGGACATCTGGGCCTTTACCGAGGCGTTGTTGAAACATCTGCTGGACGGTCCTGCCACACTCTGGGTCGCACCGAAGAACGAATAAGGACATCGTCATGAGCCGACTGGATTCCATGCTGCGCCGACTGACGGCCCAACGTGACGGGCTGAACTGGGCAGCCGAACAGATCAGTGACCAAACTGGCGACGTGCTGGATATGGGGCTGGGCAATGGTCGCACCTATGACCACCTGCGAGAGATCCTGCCGAACCGCCGGATCTGGGTGATGGATCGAGTGCTGCAATGCCATCCTGACAGCACCCCACCAGCCGAAGATTTCCTGCAAGGCGAAGCTGAACCCATGCTGCGGAAACTGATGGCCGAGGGGCACAAGATCGCGTTGGCGCATTATGATTTCGGACGTGGCATCAAACACGAAGATGTGGCCGAGGCCGCACGCCTCAGCCCGTTGATCGCGCAGGTCATGCAGCCCGGAGGGTTGTTGATATCCGGCCAGCCCCTTGTCGGCTTCAACCAGATCAAAGGGCCCGAGACGATCGCACCGGACCGTTACCTGTTCTATACGGCCTGATTACGCCACGCGGCGACCTCGCGCCCAAACCGAGTTGAGGGCTGGCACACCTGCGCGCATCCGGAAACGGATAACATCGGCGCGGGCATTGGCGCGCAACTCGCCACGATCCTCAAGCCCGGCGGCCTGCGCCGGGGCTAATGTGACGGTCTTCATTCCACGCGCCATATCGCCCCACATTTCACCCAGCATGACCGCAGACAATAACAAGGCCGACGGCACGTAATCCGAGGACATTACGTCCAGATGCCCAAGCTCGGCCAATTCGCTGGCCGCAACATTACCGGAATGAGAGCCTCCGCGAACAACGTTTGGCGCGCCCATCATGACCTTGATACCGTGATCATGACACGCTCGCGCAGCTTCCACCGTTGTGGGGAACTCAGCCAGCCGAATGCCGTGACCTGCCGAGATCTTCACCTGATCTTCGGTCGTATCGTCATGACTGGCAAGCACGGCCCCAAATCGGCGCGCGGCCTTGACGGTTTCGACCTCGTGCACATCACCGTTGCGATCCCGTAGGCTTTTCAGCTGAGCCACATGCTGAAAGAACGTATCATCGTCCATGGCATATTTGCCCTTCAGAAAGGATTCCAGCTTGCCCATGTCGCGAAACTGACGCTGGCCGGGGGTGTGATCCATGATGGACACAAGGCCAACCCTGTCCTCGGGTCCAAACTCGTCCAGTTCTTCGATCAGTGTCTCGGAACACACCTCTGCCCGCAAATGCAGGAAATGGCTGATCTTGAGCGCATCCTGCTCGCGCAGATCCCACAACTCCCGCGACAGGCCGCGGGCATATTTTCCGTACCGTCCTGCACCGGAGGGGATTGAACCTACCCGCATCGCATCGAACACACTTGTGATCCCCACGCTGGCCAGTTCCGCGTCATGGGCCAGAATGGCGGCGGCATGGGGCCAATGCACATTGGGGCGCGGCTGAATATGGCGTTCAAGATTATCCGTGTGCAACTCGACAAGACCGGGGCTGACATAGTCGCCTTCGCAATCTGTCGCACCTGCTGGAACTGCACGCCCGGTATCAATTTCGATGATGGTGTCACCCACAATTCGAACACAGCCGGTGACGGTTTCATTCGGCAGCACAAGCGTGGCATTGGCAAGGATCAAGTCTTCTGTCATCTGAACTTCACGCAATCTGAGGTATTGGAAGGCCACTTAATAGGAGGCCAATGTGACATTCACGCGATACGCGATCTATTTTGCGCCACCCGCCGGGGCGGCCTGGACGAAATTTGCGACCAGTTGGCTGGGCTGGGACATGGCAAAGGGAACGCAGGTCGCGCATCCGATCATGGGTGGCATCGACATTGCCTCCGTCACTGAGGTGCCGCGCAAATACGGACTGCACGCGACCCTGAAACCGCCGTTCCGGTTGCGCGATGGCCTGTCCTTTGACGCATTGCACCAGGCGTGCATTGCGCTGGCTGCGCGCCAGCAGCCCGTCACTCTCGACGGCCTGGAAATTGCCCGCCTTGGCCGGTTTCTGGCGCTGCGCCCGCTGGGTGAAACGCAGGAGCTGAATGCGCTGGCAGCGGCCTGTGTTCGCGACCTCGACCGGTTTCGCGCACCTGCCACTCAGGCCGAACTGACGCGCCGCCGCACCGCCGGGCTGACCCCCGAACAGGACGACAATCTGATCCAATGGGGCTATCCCTACGTGCTGGACGCGTTTCGATTTCACATCACGCTCAGCGGTAAACTGGACAAACCAACCCTCAGGGCAACCCAAGAAGCACTGCACACCCATCTGAGCCCCTTGCTGCCGCAACCTTTCCAGATCACTGATCTTGCCCTGATGGGCGAGGCGGAAGAAGGGCGGTTTCACCTGATCCATCGCTACGCGCTTTCCGGTTGAAGGCGGCGCAGGATTTCGGCAACCGTGTCTTCCAGCGCGCCGGAATTGTCAATTTGGATGACCCGGTTCAGACCATCCGGCAACGCCACTTTGGCGCGACACAACCGCCGCGCCTGCTCGTCTGCGCTTTCCCGTGCCCGCTCGGACAGGCGCCGCGCCAAAACCCCTGCATCTGCTGTCAGAGAGATCACAATCAGATCTCCAAACACCTTCTGCGCCTGCAAAAGAACGCTGCGGGAAAGATTGACCAGAACCGCATTCGCCCCCTGACGCTGTCGCAAAATCTCGGCTGGGATACCATAGAACAGTCCATGTGCAGGCCAGCTCAGCGCAAAAGCGCCTGCCTGTTCCATCTGCTGGAACTCTGCAACCGAAACCCGGTCAAAATCCTCGCCTTGTTCACCTGCGGGGCGGGTGATCACCCTCCGCACGCGCCGGACGCCAGGTGCCTGTGCCTCCAGCGCTTCCATGACACTGTCCTTGCCAACGCCCGAAGGGCCAACAATCGCTATGACAGGGGCAAGTGTCATGCCGCCAGTTCCGGTGTGAAGTCAGCGACATTGACTTCGCGGTCACAGACACTCTCACGTGCATCAAGGTCGTGGAATATCCCGACAATCGCCGCGCCACGCCCTTTTGCCTCTTCAATCAGCGACAACACGGTTTCGCGGTTCTGCACATCCAGACTTGCCGTCGGTTCGTCCAGCAACATCGCCGGGTAGTCATGCGCAAAGCCACGCGCAATGTTCACCCGCTGCTGTTCGCCGCCCGAAAAGGTTGTGGGGCTCAGGGTCCACAAGCGCTCAGGAATGTTCAGCCGTCTCAGTAACCCGGCTGATTTCTCCAGCGCCTCAATTCTGTCGCAACCCACGGCCAGCAAAGGCTCTGCCACAACGTCCAGCGTCGGTACACGCGGCACGACCCGCAGGAATTGACTGACATAGCCTAGCGTTTCCCGGCGGAGGGTCAAGATCTGGCGCGGCTCGGCTTTTGCCACGTCCAGACCTCCAACCAGCACCTGACCAGAGGCCGCCAGGTAGTTGCCATAAATCACGCGCATCAGCGTGGACTTGCCCGCGCCAGACGCCCCGGTCAAAGCAACGCACTCACCCGGTTCAACCCTCAACGACGCGCCTTCCATCACCGGGATAACAGCACCGCCCTGATTGTGCAGGGTAAAGCTTTTGCTCACATTGATCAGTTCAATCATTGCTTCACCTTTTCCCAAATACTCAAACCTGCAGAACGCTGGACACTAGCAGTTGCGTGTAGGCGTGTTGGGGATCATCCAGCACCTGATCGGTCAGCCCGGCCTCAACCACATGACCATCCTTCATCACCATCAACCGGTCGGCCAACAGACGCACCACAGCAAGATCATGGGTCACGATGATCGCGCTCAGCCCCATTTCACGCACCAAGCCGCGCAAGAGGTCCAGCAATCGCGCCTGAACCGAGACATCCAGCCCCCCGGTCGGTTCGTCCATGAACACCAGTCGCGGGCCAGTCACCAGATTACGGGCGATCTGCAAACGTTGCTGCATTCCGCCCGAAAACGCGGTGGGCCGGTCAACAACGCGCGCCGCCTCGATCTCGACCCGGCCCAGCCAGTCAATGGCCTTGTCTCGGATGTCACCATAGTGGCGCTCGCCCACGGCCATCAGCCGTTCACCAATATTGCCTCCGGCACTAACTGACATCCGCAGCCCGTCACGTGCATGCTGATGCACAAAGGCCCAGTCGGTACGGCTCAGCATCCGGCGTTCGGGCTCAGACATGGTTACCGTGTCCACCGGCCCGTTCGCGCGCGTGTCAAAGATCACCTGCCCTGCATCGGGCACCAGATGACCGGCCAGACAATTCAGCAGGGTCGACTTGCCCGACCCGCTTTCGCCCACGATCCCCATCACCTCACCGGGGTAGAGATCAAAAGTCACATCCGCGCATCCGATCCGCGCACCATAGAGCTTTTCGATGCCCTTGACTTGCAACAGGGGGGTCATGCCGCGTTCTCCTCGGCCAGTCGGCCCATATGGCCCGCTTCGCGGCGCGACCGGCAATAATCGGTATCCGAACAGACAAACATTCGGTTGCCCGCATCATCCATGATGACTTCATCCAGATAGCTATCCTCGGCTCCGCACAGGTCACAGGGATGATCGGCCTTGGTGGCTTCGAACGGGTAATCCTCGAAATCAAGGCTCACGACCCTGGTATGTGGCGGCACTGCGTAGATGCGCTGCTCGCGCCCGGCACCGAACAGCTGGATTGCATCCATTTCAAGCTTCGGGTTGTCGAATTTCGGGATCGGGGACGGGTCCATCACATAGCGGCCAGACACTTTCACCGGATAGGCGTAAGCGGTCGAGATCGCCCCGTGCTGGCTGATATCCTCATATAGCTTCACATGCATCAGCCCATATTCTTCAAGGCTGTGCATCTTGCGTGTCTCGGTCTCACGCGGCTCGAGGAAGCGCAGAGGTTCCGGAATCGGCACCTGATAAACGATAATCTGATCTTCGCGCAGCTTCGCCTCGGGGATGCGGTGGCGGGTCTGGATCACCGTCGCCTTCTCGGTTTCCTCGGTCGTCTCCACACCTGCGGTCTTTTCAAAGAACTTGCGGATCGACACTGCGTTGGTCGTGTCATCCGCACCCTGATCGATGACCTTGAGCGTATCCTCAGGCGTCAGCGTCGCGGCCGAGACCTGCACCCCTCCGGTGCCCCAGCCATAAGGCATCGGCATTTCACGGCTGGCAAAGGGCACCTGATACCCTGGAATAGCTAGGCCCTTCAGGATGGCCCTGCGGATCATCCGTTTGGTTTGTTCGTCCAAATATGCAAAGTTGTACGCGCTCATAGCAGTCCCCGCGCAGTTAAGGCTACTTCAAAGGCCTGAGGGCTGGTAAAATGTATGGCGTCCATGCCAACGGCGCGGGCTCCATCCACGTTTCTTGGGCTATCATCGACAAAGATACAGTTCTGAGGGGAAAGATCGGCCCGGTCGCACATCCGACGGAAAATCTCGGGCTGCGGTTTCAAAAGCTTTTCCTGACCTGACACTACGGTCACGCCAAAGACCTCGCCCAGCTCAGGATGCACACCAACACCAACGGGCCATGTTTCCGCTGACCAGTTGGTGATCGCATGAACCGGGGTGCCCTGTTCTTTCAAACGATGGAGCAATCGCCAAGTTCCCTCGATCTTGTGTGGGACGGTCATGGCATAGCGCTCAACATAAGAACTCAGACGTCGCTGGTCGTCAGCATCTTCCAGTTCAGCAGCCAGATCAGCGAAATCCTCACCGCCATCGGCCCGCAGATTACGTTCGGGGAAATCGATACGAGTGAGAAACTCTGCCACCGCCTCGCGGCTACCCATCTCATCCAGCCATGCCAAATGCGGATCCCACTGGATCAAAACGTTGCCGATATCAAAAACGACAGCCTTCATTCCGCAGCCTCCTTTGACGTGATCCGCGCGTCAGCCTCGCGGCGCAGTTTGCGGACCAGTTCAAGCTCGGACTGGAAATCCACGTAATGCGGCAGCTTGATGTGTTCGAGAAAACCGGTCGCCTGAATGTTGTCCGCGTGGCTCAGAACAAATTCTTCATCCTGCGCAGGCGCGCCCAGATAGTCTTCGCCCAGTTCCTTCCACCGCAGCGCGCGATCAACCAAAGCCATCGCGATGGCCTTTCGTTCGGATTGACCAAAGACCAGACCATAACCGCGCGTGAACTGAGGCGGCTCGGTTTTTGAACCCTTGAACTGGTTCACCGTCTCACACTCGGTCAGTTCGACCTCGCCGATATCGATGGTAAACCCCAACTCGGGGATGTCCATTTCAACCGCAACCTTGCCGATCCGCAATTCACCCACAAACGCGTGGTTGCGCGCGTAACCGCGTTGGGTGGAATAGGCCATGCCCAGCACGAAACCCTCATCTCCGCGTGTCAGCGATTGCAGGCGCAACGGGCGACTGGCAGGGAATTCCATCGGTTCGCGCGTCAGGTCGCCGGGGGGTTCATCACTTGCCGGTTCGTCCTGAATGAGGTCCTCGTCCTTCAGGAATTCGGTGATATGCGGCGTCGGTTCCTGCCGTGCAGGACCTTCCGGAGCATTCGGGACATCACCATTCGCGGCCAGTTTGAAATCCAGCAAACGGTGCGTATAGTCGAAAGTCGGCCCCAGAACCTGCCCTCCGGGCGCATCCTTGAACGTGGCCGAAATCCGGCGGTCGCAGGCCATCTCACCCGTTTCGACCGGATTGGAGTAGCCAAAACGCGGCAGCGTCGTGCGGTAGGCGCGGATCAGAAAGATCGCCTCGATCAGATCGCCCCGCGCCTGCTTGATCGCCAGCGCAACCAGGTCGGGGTCATATAGCGAACCTTCCGCCATGACCCGGTTCACTGCAAGGCTCAGCTGTTCCCGGATCTGCGCAAGGCTCAGTTCAGCCACATCGGTCGCACCCCGGCGCTCTTCGGCCAGCCAGGCATGGGCGTTCTCGATGGCTTTTTCGCCCCCTTTGACAGCAACATACATCGCTTAGGTCTCCGACGTGATCTGCGTGCTGCGGGGCAGGGCCGCAACCCTGTTGCCGCAGGTAAAAAAGAAATCGCACCCCAGGGGATAGAGCATCGCATTCCCCTGAAGCGCCGGAATATCCGGCAGAGACAGGCGCGCGGTCTTTTTGATGCCGGGGCCGCTCAGAACGGCACCGCTCTGCTCTAGCCGGTCGCATTCCACAATCAGGGTTGCTGAACGATCCGGGTATTCCGGCGTTCCGATGCGATAGGCGTTAAGCGGTCCCAATGCGTCCCATGTGCCAACGGCAAAATCAGCCTTTGCTGCGGATACGAGCGGTGCGCCCGTGTGGAAAGTCAGCCAATTGCGGATTGCTTCGGTATCGGTGCCTCCGGCCAGATGAACCCTGGTCTCGGGGTCGCACAACGTCAGCAGCAGTGTACCAGCCGCCACGGACAGGGGCGCTGGGGGTTCGTCGCCCGACAGGACGCGTATGTAGCCCGGGCGCGCCATGACGGTCATCGCCGCGCGGAACGCATATGCGGCATCGACAGGTGCGTTTTGAAAGCCACCGGAAAACTGTGTTTGCACGGCCATCAATCTTCCCCCCGAACAAGCGTGAAAAACTCAACCTTGGTGGCCGCTGCCTTGGCCGCGCGCGTGCTTTTGACCGCCTGTATTTGCTGTTGAAGCGGGTCGAGCAGCCGCGCCTGTACCTCATCTGCCGCCGCGGTCTGCATTATCGCATCAATCAATGCTGCGGCTTCGGCCTTGGGTTTCGACCTGCCCTGAACATAACCGTGACCAACCGTTCCATCCTGCAACACCACAGAACAGCGCGTGACCGTCATTTCGCCTATATTGAACGGCGCTCCGGTACCACCGGCGCGACCGCGCACCATCACGCTCCCGACCTCGGGACGGCGCAGCCAGTCAAAGCTCGGGCGGGTCTCAATCCCGTCCCACAAGGTCATCAGGGTGTCGTCAGGTGCACGGGCCAGCAAACCCATCCAATCCCTGCGCGCCCCGGTCGCGATTTCTGTCTGATCTGTCATCAAAGCCTCTTGGCCGGGTTGTCTATTTGAACTATACAACTAGACAAATATTAGCCTGCGTGCGCGCAACACGCAATCTCCAACTGTGTGAAGATTTGATGACATGAGCAAAACGCCGATCTGGAAAAGCATCGCCTTGCGCCTGACCTCGGACATTGCCGAAGGGCGGTATCAAACCAGTGACCGCCTGCCGACCGAAGCGCAGCTGGCCGCCAAATACGGTGTCAATCGCCACACAGTGCGGCGCGCATTGGCCGACATGTCGGAACAAGGTCTGGTTCATGCCCGGCGCGGTGCGGGCGTTTTTGTGGCCGCGCGGCCAACCGACTATCCGATTGGCAAAAGGGTTCGATATCACAAGAACGTCTCGGCCAGCGGCAAGATACCGGGAAAGAAAATTCTGGCCCTGACGACACGCGCGGCAGATGAAGCCGAGGCCGAAGCACTGGGTCTGAGCAAAGGGAACCCGGTGCATGTCTATGACGGGTTATCGCTGGCGGATGGGCAGCCCATAGCCGTTTTTCAAAGTGTCTTCCCGGCAGAACGCTTTCCAAACCTGTTACAGGCGCTGACCGAGACCCAGTCAGTAACAAAAGCCCTGCAACGTTGCGGCATCGCGGATTACACCCGCATCTCGACCCGATTGACCGCGCGCGGCGCGACAGCAACGCAAGCCCTTCATCTGCAACTGACCGAAGGTGCTCCGGTGCTGTTTTCGGTCGGTGTCAACGCGGACCCGGACGGCGCACCCGTCGAATATGGCCGAACCGTCTTTGCTGGTGAGCGTGTCACGCTGACGCTGAACGAAGAGTAAACCACTATCCCTGCCGCTCGATCTCGACCTCCTGCCGGAGGTCTCATCCCGTTGGGCGTGGCGCGAAATCCGGATAAACTGCCTTTGGGCCGACGTTATCCGGCAATCGGATGAACGGTCGTGCAAAAGCTCTGTGACACTTTTTCAAACGGTTGCGCCGCACTGAACCGCGCTGTTTTCTTGTCCTTCCAATCCCGGTTCAGGGCAACAGGAACGGTTTGGGATCGGGTGTGCGCGGCCTGCGCTTTTTACCCGACTCGCCCTGGATCAGACGGCGGCGCAGCCAGCCCGAAAACCAATCCATCAGCATCACCATCAGAATGATCAGGATGATGTAGTAGGCGACCTCTTCCCAGTCTTTCTGCGTGATGATTGCTTGCGTCAGCAGCAAGCCAATACCGCCCCCCGTGATTGCACCGATCACCGTCGCACTGCGGGTGTTGGATTCGAGAAAGTACAAAAGCTGGCTCAGCAAAACAGGCGTGACCTGAGGGATAACGCCGAACCGATACCGTTGCGGGGCGTTCGCACCCGTGGACTGCACACCTTCGATCTGCTTCTGATCCACGTTTTCCAACGCTTCCGAGAATATCTTGCCGAATGTCCCGGTGTCCGTCACCAGAATGGCAAGCCCACCGGTCAACGGGCCGGGGCCAAAGGCGCGGGCCAGAACCACAGTCCAGATCAACGCGTCTACGCCGCGCACAAAATCGAATACACGCCGTATCGCAAAGCGGATGGATGTCATCCGGTTGAAATTGCGCGTCGCAAGGAAGGCCAATGGCAGGGCCACAATCGCCGCGCCAAACGTGCCCAGAAATGCCATCAGCATCGTCTCGAAGATGGCCCACGCCACATCCTGATGGCGCCACATCTTGTTGGTCCAGAAATCATTAAAGATCGCACCCGCCTCGCCCGACGCCGCCAGTCCGGCCAGTTCCGGGAAGGACTTGCCGAAATAAGGGCTGTCCAGCGTGAACCAGAACAATTCCCAACCTGTGAAATAGCGAAACACCTCGGACCGGTTGCGGGTGACAGTCAAACGACCTGCGTCCGTGGTCACAGACAGCCGGTTTTTAGAAACGTTGATCCACTCCGGAACCTCACCCTCCGGCAACTCCGCCTGTACACCGGCCGAACGCGTGGGTGTTGCGCGAATGGTGCCATAGCCGGGAATGTCATATTCCACCGTCTGCGCACCGAAACGCACGACATGGCCCTTTTCAAGGTCGATCACAGTTGTCTCGCCCAGTGCCACCCACTCGGGGGCCTGCCCTTCAGGATATGCCCCCTTGCGCTCACCCTCGATGGCGGCAGAGACTTCACCGGTGCGATTATCCCGGGCGATATGCGTTTTGTAGCTATAGCTGTCAGCCACCAGCGTCTTGCCATTTGCCCAGTTTGCGCGCCCCACAAGGCCCGACACGTCAAAAGCAAAGAAGACATAGACCAGATAGACGAAAACCAGAGCAGGCAACCCGAAGTTCACCAACCTCTTGCGGTTGAACAAGCGATCTGCTTCGGCTTTGAGGTCATCAACAGTCAGATTGGTTGCGAAGGTGCTCATGCCAAAGCTCCTTTTTCCGAGCCGTGGGTCAGGCGGTCGCGCAGGTAGCCTGACAGCTGGTCGACGACCACGATTGTAACGAACAGAAGAATGAAGATGGCTGCGGCTTCGTCATAACGCCCCTGCCCCCAGGACATGGCATTGCGCAGCTCGTAACCCAAACCGCCCGCCCCAACAAATCCAAGAATGGCCGAGGCACGGATGTTGATTTCGAACCGCAGCAGCGCGTAGCTGACATAGTTTGGCCCGACCTGCGGGATCACCCCCAGATACATCCGCTGTGACCAGTTGGCACCGACGGAATGCAGCCCGTCCACCGGTTTCAGCGAGGCGTTCTCGTTCACCTCCGAAAACAGTTTGCCCAATGCGCCAGCAGTGTGAATCGCGATGGCGATCATCGCGGGAACCGGGCCACCGCCCAGAATGAAGATCAGAACCAAAGCAATTACAATCTCGGGAATGGCGCGGCAGATGTCTGATATTCGGCGAAACAGCGGGATCATTGACGGCCACAGCGCCATGCCGCGTGTCGACATCAGGGCGAAAAACGTTCCAATAATTGTGCCGACAAGCGTCGCCGCCGCCGCGATGTTGATTGTCTCGATCAGAGCCGGGAAGAACGAGAGCAGATTGGCTGGCATCTCGGCAATCTTCTCCCCCGCCTCGGACAGAACCTCTGTGGGGTAATCAAGAATACGGTGCCAGCCATCGACAAAGCTGCCGGCATTCCGGTTGTCGGCTGTGCGAAACCCTGCCGCCATCAACGACAGGAACAGAATCAGGAGGATGCCGCCATAGACCCGCTTGCGTCGTGTCATCGCTGTATAGTCGTTGCGGATCTGATCGACGGATAAGGACCCTGCAGTAAGGTCTGTCATGGAATGCTCCTGAAGGGAAAACGGGGTCCGGTACATCACCGGACCCCGATCATTGGATTTGCGGTCTTAGTTGGACTTCAGCTTGCGCGCTTCGATGATGACCTCGTAGGCCTCATGCGTAATTGGATCAAAGCTCTTGGCCTCACCCGCGGCCACGCCGTAGAAACATTCGCGGTCTTTTTCATCCAGCGTGTTCCACAATTCGGTGACCTGAGCTTTGACATCCTCGGGCAGAGCCTTGCGCAGTACAACCGGACCTTCCGGGATCGGTGCCGATTTCCAGATCTCGACCAGATCGTTCATGTCGACCAGACCAGCATCCACAGCACGGCGCAGCGCGCCCGACTGATAGCCGTCTTCCCACTCGCCAAGACCATCAGCCCAGGTCACACCGCCATCAACGTCACCGTTGTTCACCGCGACAATTGTCTGCTCGTGACCGCCGGTGAATTTCACCTCAGCAAAATAGTCACCCGATTCCATGGTTGCTCCGGTGGCCTGGGGAATCTCGATCGACGGGATCAGATAACCCGAGGTCGAATTCGGGTCACCAAAGCCAAAAACCTTGCCCTTCATGTCCTCAAGCGAGGTGATGCCGCTGTCCTTGCGTGCAAAACCAACCGAGTAATAGCCGTAACCGCCATCGGTGTTCACCTTAACCAGTACCGGCTCAACCGCTTCGGGGTCGCTCAGATAGGTTTTGGCATAGCCCGACGCACCCAGCCAGGCGACATCAATCGTGCCGCCCAGCAGCCCCTGAATCACTCCGTTATAGTCGGCAGGGGCAAACAATTTGGTCGGAACGCCCAACAGTTCTTCGGTGTATTCGCGCAGACACTCGTTTTTGCTCATCCGGTCCTGAGCGTTCTCGCCACCTAGAATGCCGATGCGGAATTCGCTGATTTCTTCGGCCATGACCGGTGCGGCCAGTGTTGTGGTTGCGACCAAGGCAGCAATCAGTTTTTTCATCTGTCTCTCTCCAGTTTGATAACCCCGGCCTCTCATCGGGCCGGGCGATGAAAGGTGTTGGGACCGCTCAGATGGTTGCCTCTGCTTCCATCAGCGCCTTTTGCGTGGCGTCGAGCGTTTCGATTTCCGTTGATGTCGCTTCTTCCGAGAAGCTGGCATCGGCACCATAGATTTCGCGGGCGACGCCCGTGGTCAGTTGCTCGGGCAGCCCATCGAACACGATGCGCCCGTCGCGCATCCCAACCACGCGGTCGCAATAGCGACGTGCAGTGTCCAGTGTGTGCAGGTTGGCGATAACGGTACGGCCATCTTCTTCGTGGATGCGGCGCAGCGCCTGCATCACAACCTGTGCATTCATCGGGTCCAGTGAGGCAATTGGTTCATCTGCCAGAATAATCCTCGGGTCCTGCATCAGCGCCCGCGCAATCGCCACGCGCTGTTGCTGGCCGCCCGACAAGGCCTCGGCCCGTTTCGGAGCGTGCTCCGCAATTCCCAACCGGTCCAGGATGTCGATGGCACGGTGAATTTCATCCATCGGGAACAGGTTGAACATAGCGGCCAGCGTCGAATGACGGTTGAGCGTGCCATGCAGCACGTTCGAAACCACATCCATGCGCGGCACCAGGTTGAACTGTTGGAAAATCATCGCACAATCGGCCTGCCAGGCGCGTTTGTCACGGCCTTTCAGTTGGGTGATGTCCCGGCCTTCAAACAGGATTTCACCTTCGCTGGCATCCGTCAGGCGGTTAATCATCCGCAGCAGGGTGGACTTGCCCGCGCCCGACCGTCCGATGATCCCGATCATGCATGGCTTGTCCACATCCAGCGTCGCGGCATTCACGGCAACATTGTCACCAAAGCGTTTGGTCAGTTTCTTGATACGCAGCACGTGCCACCCCCAATTCATGTTGGCGGACTGCTACAGATGCCGTTCAACGGATATGTGTCAGCGTAGTGAAAGTTTTGTAACGGCACGACACGTGCGGGGGGTATCCATCGCCCCGCCTCACGGGTATACGCATCCGCGACTCTTCAGCTGATACGAGGCCAATATGAGCTTTGACCGCACCATCAAGATCGCGCCGTCCATTCTGTCCGCCGACTTTGCCAATTTCGGGCAAGAAATTCAGGCCATCGAAGCGCAGGGCGCGGATTGGGTCCATGTTGACGTAATGGATGGCCATTTCGTCCCGAACCTGACCTTTGGCCCGCCAGCCGTCAAAGCGTTCCGCCCGCATGTAAAGACGGTCATGGACGTGCACCTGATGATCACGCCGGTCGATCCATACATCCAGGCCTACGCTGATGCAGGCGCCGACATTCTGACCGCGCATGTCGAGGCAGGGGCCCACACCCACCGCACGCTGCAGGCGATCCGCGCCGCGGGCATGAAGGCAGGCGTGGCCCTGAACCCGGGCACCCCGGCTGAGGCGGTCGAACATCTGCTGGACCTCACCGATCTGGTCTGCGTCATGACCGTGAACCCCGGCTTTGGCGGCCAGAAGTTCATCGACATGACTGGCAAGATCCGCAAATTGCGCCAGATGATTGGTGACCGCCCCGTGCATATCGAGATCGACGGCGGTGTTGATCCCCAGACAGCGCCCCTTGTTGCCGCAGCGGGGGCTGATGTGCTGGTGGCCGGGTCTGCCGTGTTCAAAGGCGGATCAGTTGATCGGCCCGAGGTTTACGGTGAGAATATTCGGGCCGTACGGGCCGCAGCTGAAGGCGGGTTGGGCTGATCTGCCAACTCGCGACTGCATAGTTGGCTTTATCCGCAAAACTGAATTTCGTTGAACTCATCGGGCGGGACACACCCCGCCTTGATGTTCTTGTTGCGGCCTTCATTAGGGTCACAGACGCGCCGGGCTGAAGCCCGGCCTACGAGTCGGTCGAAGGCCTTCGATACAATAACTTACAAAAAAGGCCGCCCCTTTATGGAGCGGCCTTCTTTGTTTCACCGATGTGCCGGGCTGAAGCCCGGCCTACGGATTATTCTACGATTTTCGACACGACGCCGGCGCCGACGGTGCGGCCGCCTTCGCGG
>NZ_JBQFLR010000010.1:0-125394 GCF_056531345.1 Ruegeria sp. N7
TTATTCATCTGGCTCTAAATATCCCGGAGCAAAAGGCAGAGCCTCGCAAAATACTCCCTATAGACATTCAATTGGCCTTATCAGATGACCAAAAGTGGCAATGAATTTGCCAAATTGGGTCTTGATTCCAACCGCTGACCCTGAAATTGTCCGCGACAACCGTTGGGGTGCCCGTATCAGGGCTGAGAGGCGCAACCGCGCTAACCCATCGAACCTGATCCGGGCAATTCCGGCGTAGGGAACGGTCTTATGAACACAGACGTTTTCCCTACCTCGTTGCCCAAAGAAGATGGAGCAACGACATGGCGGCAATTGCCCTGACCATTGCAGGGTCTGACAGCGGCGGAGGCGCCGGGATTCAGGCCGATCTGAAAGCGATGTCGGCGCTGGGTGTATTCGGCGCAAGCGTCATTACCGCTGTTACGGCGCAGAACACGCAAGCCGTCACTGCGGTGCATGGGGTTCCGCTGGATGTCATTGCTGCGCAAATCGACGCGGTGCTCAGCGATCTGGATGTGACGGCCATCAAGATCGGTATGCTTGCGACGCCAGAGATCATTCACACAGTGGCCCGAGGCCTGGAAGCGTTCAAAGGTCCCGTCGTTCTTGATCCTGTCATGATCGCAAAATCCGGAGATGCGTTGTTGGCGCAGGAAGCGGTCCGGACTCTGCGCGAAGTGATGGTGCCAGCAGCGACTGTGCTGACACCCAATCTGCCCGAAGCGGCATGTTTGCTGGATGCGAAACCGGCACAATCACCGGACGCGATGGCTGCACAAGGCAAGGCCCTGTGCGCTCTGGGCGCGGGTGCGGTTTTGATGAAGGGCGGGCATGGGTCGGGCGATGTCTGCCACGATCTGTTGGTCGACCCCTCAGGCGTCGTGGCCGCATTTCAGGCCCCGCGTCAGAACACGAAAAACACCCACGGAACCGGATGCACCCTGTCGTCTTCGATCGCCGCCGGTCTGGCCAGGGGCCTGCCGCTGAGGGATGCGATCGCGCAGGCGCATAATTATCTGCAAGGGGCCATCGCGCGGGCGGATGAGCTGAAGATTGGTGCCGGGCACGGTCCTGTGCACCATTTCCACCGGCTCTGGCCCGCATGACACTCTGGTCGGTCATAGGTGCGGGCGTAGCGGGTCTGGTCGTGGCCAGCGAGCTTGTGTCACGCGGCGCAAGGGTGCAGGTTTTTGATCCGGGCGGCCCGCCCGGCCCGCATGGGTGTTCCTGGTGGGCCGGGGGGATGCTGGCCCCCTGGTGTGAATACGAAAATGCCGAAGAACCGGTGCTGCGGCTGGGGCAGGAAGCCATCGAATGGTGGGCGCAGAGAACGCAGGTAAACAGACGTGGAACCCTTGTTGTTGCCAACGCGCGTGACCTGCCCGACCTGCGCCGGTTTGCGCGCCGAACCGAAGGGTACAGCGAGGTTGATCGGGCGAAAATATGCGAATTAGAGCCTGATCTGAGCAAGTTCGGTAAAGCTCTGTATTTTGAAAACGAAGCTCACCTTGATCCTCGTCAGGCGTTGCGCGATCTGCATCGTCACCTGCAAGGCGCAGGCGTGGAATTCCACCGAAAGCTGGCTCCGGTGCAACTGGACAACGCCATAGACTGCCGGGGCTTGCACGCGCGCGAATATCTGCACGACCTGCGCGGCGTGAAGGGTGAGATGCTGGTTCTTCGTTGCCCCGATGTGAACCTTTCGCGTCCGGTGCGGCTGTTGCACCCGCGGATGCCGCTTTACATCGTTCCGCGCGGGGATGGCGTCTACATGCTGGGCGCAACTATGATCGAATCCGAGGACAGCAGCCGCATCACCGCGCGTTCGATGCTGGAACTGCTCAGCGCGGCCTATGCCGTGAACCCGGCCTTTGGCGAGTCTGAGGTGCTGGAGATCGGCGTCGACCTGCGCCCCGCTTTCCCGGACAACCTGCCGCGTATCCGGCGATTGGGCCGGACAATTTATGCCAACGGGCTTTATCGCCATGGCTATCTGCTGGCCCCTGCACTGGCGCGGGGTGTCGCTGATCTGGCATTGGACAACACACATTCGGAGATGGTCGATGAAGATCGTGCTTAACGGCGAGACGCGCGATGTGCGCGCGGAAACCCTGTCGGATCTGTTGCTGGAATGCGGCTTCTCAGGCCGTGTGGCCACCGCCGTGAACGAAGATTTCGTGCCGTCAAGCCTGCGCGTTGGGCACAAACTGACCGATGGCGACCGGATCGAAGTTGTCGCGCCGATGCAGGGGGGCTGAGGATGCGAACGTTCTACGGCATCGAACTGCCGAACCCCTTGATGCTGGGCACCGCCCAATATCCCAGCCCCGCCATTCTGGAACAGGCCTTTCGCGAAAGCGGTGCGGCGGTTGCAACGGTATCGCTGCGGCGGGAATCCGGCGCGGGGCAGACATTCTGGCAGATGATCCGCGAGCTGGGTGTTCTGATCCTGCCAAATACGGCTGGCTGTCATACGGTGAAAGAGGCGGTGACCACAGCCCATATGGCGCGCGAAGTGTTTGATACCAAATGGATCAAGCTGGAACTGATTGGCCACACCGACAGTTTGCAGCCGGATGTGTTCCAGCTGGTCGAGGCCGCGCGCATCCTGACCGAAGACGGGTTTGAGGTGTTTCCCTACACCACCGATGATCTGATCGTGGGCGAACGCCTGCTCGAAGCGGGGTGCGAAGTGCTGATGCCGTGGGGGGCGCCTATCGGGTCCGGGCGCGGGCTGAACAACGAATACGCCCTGCGGTCGATGCGGGCCGAGTTCCCTGACACGCCGCTGGTGGTGGATGCCGGGATCGGCCTGCCCAGCCACGCGGCCCATGCGATGGAACTGGGTTATGATGCCGTTCTGCTGAACACCGCTGTGGCCCGTGCCGGTGACCCCGTTCTGATGGCCAAGGCGATGGCGCAGGCAATCCATGCCGGACAACTGGCCCATCAGGCAGACCCGATCGAGGCACGCGATATGGCCGAACCTTCGACCCCTGTTGTTGGAAAGGCCTTCCTGTCATGACGCTGGACCGTTTCTATCCGATCTTCGATCACTCGGACTGGCTGCGGCAGATGCTGCCCCTGGGTGTCAAACTGGTGCAGCTGCGTATCAAGGATCAGCCGGTTGAAGTGGTGCGCGATCAGATTGCCGCCTCGCGCGATCTGTGCCGCGACTATGGGGCGGTTCTGGTGATCAACGATTACTGGCAGCAGGCCATCGATCTGGGTTGTGACTGGGTTCATCTGGGGCAAGAAGATCTGGATGTTGCCGACCTGAAAGCCATCCGAAAAGCGGGTCTAAAGCTGGGTGTTTCCACTCATGACGATGATGAGCTTGAGCGGGTTCTGGCCATGGATCCCGATTACGTGGCGCTGGGCCCGGTCTATCCGACCATTTTGAAAAAGATGAAATGGCATCAGCAGGGCCTGCCCCGCGTGACCGAATGGAAGGCGCGGGTTGGCGACATTCCTCTGGTCGGCATTGGCGGCATGAGCGTCGAGCGCGCAGCAGGGGTGCTGGCTGCCGGGGCCGACATTGTCTCGGCCGTCACGGATATCACGCTGAACGCCGACCCCGAAGCGCGGGTGCGTGCTTGGATCGAGGTCACGAGATGAACCGGTACGCCCGCCAGACGCTGCTGCCCGAGGTTGGGGCTGAAGGACAGGCTCGCCTGACTGCGGCCCGTGTTCTGGTGGTCGGCGCAGGTGGTCTGGCCGCGCCGCTGCTGCCGCTATTGGCCGGGGCCGGTGTGGGGCATATCACAATTGTCGATGGTGACATCGTCGATCTGTCGAACCTGCATCGCCAGACATTGTTTTCAGAAGAAGATTGCGGGCTGTCAAAGGCCGAACGCGCCGCTGACCGATGCCGTGCGTTGAATGCCGAAATCGATGTGATTGCCAAGAAAATGGCTCTAACAGGGGAAAATGCGCCCGATCTGGTGTCGCAGGCAGATATCATTCTGGATTGTGCCGACAGCTATGCGGTCAGTTATTTGCTGTCGGATACCTGTCTGGCACAAGGCAAGCCACTGATCAGCGCCTCGGTACTGGGGCTTTCGGGTTATGTGGGCGGCTTCTGCGGCAGCGCGCCTTCTCTGCGAGCCGTTTTCCCCGATGCGCCGGATAGCGGCGCAAGCTGCGCCACGGCGGGTGTTCTAGGCCCTGTTGTCGGTGTGATCGGGTCCATGCAGGCGCAGATGGCGCTGAACCTGATCTTGCGGCTTGACCCGTCCCCGCTTGGGCAGATGGTGCAATATGATGCGCGAACCCTGCGCAGCACCGGGTTTCGTTTTGATGACGCGCCGGAACCGAACAGCTGTTTCCGCTTTCTCTCTGCCAGTCAGTTGAAGGAGACAGACCAGATTGTCGAACTGCGTGACCCGGACGAAGCGCCGGTTCCAGCTCACCCGAATGCGACGCGCATTTCACCCGAAGAAATTCAAATAATAGACTCTAAAAAAGGGCAACGCCTTGCTCTTTGCTGTGCCACCGGGCTGCGCGCATGGCGCGCTGCCGAGAAAATCCAACCGATTTGGCCGGGCGAGATTGTCCTCGTCGCGGCCTCAACCTCCTGAGAAAAGGAAACGTGAGATATGAAAAAGCTGATGACAGCCTTTGCCCTTCTGGCCGCCGCGCCAGCCTGGGCCGAAGACAAGATGACCGTCCTGCTGGACTGGTTTATCAACCCCGACCATGGGCCCATCATCGTGGCGCAGGAAAACGGCTACTTTGCCGAGCAGGGGTTGCAGGTCGAAGTCGTTGCCCCCGCCGACCCATCCGCACCGCCACGTCTGGTGGCCGCTGGTCAAGCGGATTTGGCAGTATCCTATCAGCCGCAACTGCATTTGCAGATTCACGAAGGGCTGCCGCTGAAACGGGTCGGCACGCTGGTCGCAACGCCCCTGAACTGCCTGCTGGTTCTGAAGGACGGCCCGATCAAATCGCCCGCTGACCTCAAGGGAAAGAAAATCGGCTTTTCCGTCGCCGGTGTGGAAGAGGCCATCCTCAGCACCGTGCTTGGCAAATACGACGTCGCGCTGGATGATGTTGAGATGATCAACGTGAATTTCTCGCTCTCGCCCTCGCTGATGACCGGTCAGGTGGATGCGGTGATCGGCGCCTATCGCAACTTCGAGCTGAACCAGATGGATATCGAAGGCCGCCCCGGCACCTGTTTCTATATCGAGGAAGAGGGCGTGCCGTCTTATGACGAACTGATCTATGTCGCCAACCCTGATACGATGGACAAAGACAAGATCGCCCGTTTCCTGGCCGCGACCGAAAAAGCGACTCAGTACATCGTCAACAACCCGAAAAAAGGCTGGGAGGTCTTCTCGGCCACCTCACCCGAGTTGCAGGACGAGCTGAACGCGCGGGCATGGGTCGACACGCTGCCGCGCTTTGCCCTGCGTCCCGCCGGGTTTGACGCTGGCCGATATGCCCGGTTCGAAGCATTCCTGAACGACAGCGGCATGATCGACACTGTCCTGCCCGTCAGCGACATTGCCATCGACGTCACCGCGCAATGAGCGATTATGGCAAAGCCTTTGCGCTGATGCGCGATGCGGCGCAGGGGCCGTGGCGGGACTACACCCGCCACGCTTTTGTCGAAGCCCTGAAAGACGGCACCCTGCCACGTCCGGCGTTCCTGCACTATTTGCGTCAGGATTACGTGTTCCTGATCCACTTCTCGCGCGCCTGGGCGCTGGCCGTGGTGAAATCGGAAACACATGCTGAAATGCTGGCGGCGTCGCGTACCGTGAACGGCCTGATCAGCGAAGAGATGAAGCTGCATATCGGTATTTGCGAAGCAGAAGGCATTTCGCAGTCCGATCTGTTTGCAACGCCTGAACGGCCTGAGAATCTGGCCTATACCCGCTTTGTTCTCGAGGCGGGCTATAGCGGCGATCTGCTGGATCTTCTGGCAGCACTTGCACCCTGCGTCATGGGATATGGTGAGATTGGTGCCCGCCTGTCTGCGGAGGCAACATCAACATCCTATCGCGGCTGGATCGATACCTATGCGGACGAGGGCTATCAGAACGCCTGCGCCGCCGTGGGCGAGTTGCTGGATTCGGCTCTAACACGAAGGATTGGGGCGGATTTTCAATCGTCACCTCGCTGGGATCGTCTGTGCCGGACGTTCCGTACGGCGACGGAATTGGAGGTCAACTTCTGGCAGATGGGTCTGACCCCATGACCCCGGCGCCCGATCTGACCATCAGCGGTACAGCCACGATCGACGGCGCGACTTTGTTCGCGCCGCTGACCCTGACGCTTGACGCCGGGGCGTGGACCTGTCTGCTGGGTGGATCGGGTGTTGGAAAAACCACGGTCTTGCGGCTGATTGCGGGGCTGGAAACCGGGGCTGAATTCTCGGGCCGGATCACCGCCAGCGATGGCCAGCCGGTTTCGGACCGGGTTGCCTATATGGCGCAGGACGACCTGTTGCTGCCTTGGGCGAGTGTTGCGCAAAACGTCTCGTTGGGCGCGCGGCTGCGGGGCGAGAAAGTTGACGTTGACCGGCGTGACCGCCTGATCGAACGGATGCGGTTGCAGGACCATATGACCAAGAAACCGCCCGAGCTTTCGGGCGGGCAGCGTCAGCGCGTGGCGCTGGCCCGCACCCTGATGGAAGACCGGCCGATTGTGTTGCTGGATGAACCCTTTTCCGCCCTTGATGCCCGAACCCGTGCCGATATGCAGGATCTGGCCGCCGAGGCGCTAAGAGGCCGCACTGTCCTTCTGGTGACCCACGATCCGGGCGAGGCCGCGCGTCTGGGGCAATCCATCGTCGTCATGACACAGCACGGGCTGACGCCCTGCGACCCGCCGGTTGCTCCAGCCCCGCGCAGCGTGGATGATCTGCAGACGCTGGAAACACAAGGCGCGCTTTTACGGCTGCTGCGAGGGGGCGGGGTATGAAGTCCCTCTCTGTTCTGGCAGCAACCCTGTTTGCCCTTGCCATCTGGCAGGGGATCGTGACCCTGACCGGATTGCCAAAATTCATCCTGCCCGGTCCCGCAGTGGTTGCCGAGACCTGGTGGCAGAACCGCTGGCTGATTGCAGAACACACCTGGATCACAGCCATCGAGGTCATTATCGGCCTTGCCTGCGGCACGCTGCTTGGCGTTGTCACCGCATTGCAGCTGGCCAATTCCCGTGTCGCACGGGTTCTGGTGCAGCCAATGCTGGTGTTCACTCAGGCCCTGCCGGTCTTTGCGCTGGCCCCGTTGCTGACCCTGTGGCTGGGCTATGGCCTGTTGTCCAAGGTCGCGATGGCGGTGCTGATCATCTATTTCCCGATCACGTCGTCCTTTTTTGACGGTTTGATGCGGACACCGCAGGGGTATCTGGACCTTGCGCGCACGATGCAGGCGGGCAAGCGCGCTGTGTTGTGGCACATCCGTATCCCTGCGGCGTTGCCGTCTTTGGCCTCGGGGATGCGGCTTGCGGCAGTGTATGCGCCGATCGGTGCCGTGATCGGCGAATGGGTCGGTTCATCGCAAGGTCTGGGATATCTGATGCTGCTGGCCAATGGCCGCGCCAAGACGGACCTGATGTTTGCGGCGATGCTGACGCTGGGCGTGTTTTCGATCCTTCTGCACATGATTGTCCGCCGCGCCACCGCGCGTATGGCAGGAGAGGCGCGTTAACCTTTCGGAAAGTGATTCTGCGACAGGGTAAACGCATGACACAGGACGCCTTTGCCGAAGCCCCCATGCTGTTTGATACGGACGAAGCGCCAGCGCAGCCGCTGCCGAATGGTCGGTTACCCTCCTACATCAAAGACCATCGCAAGCGGCTGCGCGAACGGTTCATGGCGGGCGGGTCAGCAGCGATCCCGGATTATGAGTTGCTGGAGCTGGTTTTGTTCCGGTCCATCCCGCGGCAGGATGTGAAACCATTGGCACGCGCATTGATGAATGCCTTTGGCGATTTCAACCGCGTGTTGACAGCGCCCGAAGAACGGCTGCGCCAGATCAAGGGCGTTGGTGATACGGTCATCACTGATCTGAAAATCCTCGAAGCCTGCGCGCATCGGATGGCACGGGCGCGGGTGATGCAACGACACGTAATAACCAGCTGGGACGCGCTGCTGGATTATTGCCACACGACAATGGCGCATCGCGAGACCGAGCAATTTCGCGTTTTCTATCTGGATCGCAAGAACGTCCTGATCGCGGATGAGGAACAGGCCAAAGGCACCGTGGATCACGTGCCGGTCTATCCGCGCGAAGTGGCGAAACGGGCGTTGGAACTGAATGCCTCGGCCCTGATATTGGTGCACAACCATCCTTCGGGCGACCCAACGCCGTCACAGTCAGATATCGACATGACCAACCGCATTCAGGATGCCTGCTCCGCCCTGGGGCTGACTCTGCATGACCACCTGATCATCGGCAAATCGACCGAGCTCAGCTTTCGTTCCGAAGGGTATCTCTAGCGGCTACTGCACCCAAATCTCGACCCGCCGGTTGACCTTGCGGCCCCATTCGGTGTCGTCGCAGGCCATGGGCATCGCCTCGCCAAACCCTTCGGCGGTAACCGCGATACTGTCAGGGATCGGGGCTTCAAGCGCGGCGATAACCGCGTTCCGCACGGTTTGCGCGCGCCTCAGGGCGATGCGGGCATTTGAAACGGCACCCCCGTCCCCATCGCTGAAGCCTGCAAACACAACCTTGCGTGCCTGCAACGTACCCGCGTCCAGCATTTGCGCCAGCTGCTGAATATTGGCGCGTGACTGCGCGTCCGGACGGGACGATCCGGGTTCGAACCGAACCGACAGGGACAGGCGCGACAAGGGGCGCAGGGTCTTGATCATGCGCTGCAACTCTTCAAGTCCGACCTCAGTTCCACCAGTGACGACCGCATTGGCAAGCCGGTCCCCCTGCACGCCAACCGGCAGGGTTTCAGCCGTTTGATCTACATATCCTGCATCACGTATGGCCATCTGCGCCTCGGGGCTTTGGCTATAGGCCAGAAACTGCCGCGCAATCCGGGGCAGGCGACGTTCCGGCAGATACAGGAACATGGGCATATTCAGCGGGTAATCTTCGGTCTTGATCGACTGGCGGGTCGCGGCCAGCGGATGCCCGCACCCGCCGGTCAACGGCAAAGCGCGGGTGCCACGGGCCGATGCCTTGCTGGCGACCCCGATGGAAAACGGATCCTTTGCCACGGCCGCGGTCAGGTCATGTATGCGATTGTGGCGGATCGCCGTATCGGTCAGGTCCACACCGGCGGTTTTCAGAACCTGATCCTCGACCGCCTGCGCCAGACCCGACCCGGCCTCTGGCACATGCAGTGCAATAGGGGCATCCGGCCCACCCAGCTGCGCCCAGTTGCTGATCTCTCCGGACAGAATGCGGGCCAGGTCCGCCAGAGAAATCTGCCGCATAACGCTGTCGGGGGCCACGACCGGGACCATGGCATCCAGTGCAATGACCCGCGACCGACGGGCGCGCTTCAGATCACCCAACCCCGCAGCCTCGGCAGCCTCCCGCTCGGCCTCGCGCATCTCGCGCAGCGCCATCACGATATCCGTCCGGTCCGCGATCAGGTCACTGAACCCGCGATCGGTGGTGCCCACGTCAAAGAAAAACCGTGCCAGCGGGGCCGACCGGCCCGCCTGATGCAGCTCGTAAACAAAGGTGTCCTCATCCACGCGGGCGGGGGTCGCGGTCAGGTCTTCCTGACGGGCAAAGCCGATGATCAGGGCGGGCAGCACCGTTTCAGCCATCACCGATGATCCGGAAAACTGAACTTCGGCGACGAAATCGATCAGGTTGGGGCAGGCGGGCCCCTCGCATGTGACGCCCGAACCATCCACGGTCAACGTCCCGAATTGCGTATCGACGCGATAGAACTCACCGTCAAAGCTCAGCAGATTGCCGGTCACTTCGACCTTGCCATCATGCGAGGTCAACGTGATGTCCTGCCCAAAAGCACCGGTCGCCGCCGTCACGGAAAACAGCGCAGCCACCGCCACACGGAAAAATGTCATAAGAGGTTCAAGCCTGCCTGCGGATTACTTTGCCGCGATTGTCAGGTCTGAGAGCAGATTATTCAACACCAGAAACTCGCCCGCGCGCGAACAATCCGGCAGGGTCACGGACATGTCGCGCGACCGCAGGCGGCGGTCCGACAACAACTCCAGCGACTGCACGTTCAGCGTGTGGCCGCAATTTGCATCGGTCACTTCGGCCTCGACGGTCAGGTCAATCGTGCCGGATTGATCCGACGTACTGGCCGGGAAAGAATACACTTCGATATTCTGCGTCATACCGGAACCGGACTGACCCAGACGCATAACCTTACCGGCGCCTTCTGCAGATGCGTCATCCCAGACATGGCCATCCGTGCCATAACTGGCACCAAATTCCAGCGCGTGAATCTGCAACTCGGTATCACCCTGCCATTGCAAGACAACACGATCAAAGCCGGCAATTTCGGGAACGTGAGTGGTGGCGACGGTGCCTGTTTCATCTTCGAAAGAAAACAGAAAGATCGCGTATTCCGAAAGGGCCGGGATCGCCATGTCCAGCGCGCCGCTGGCATCCGTCATCTGGCTAACGGTCAGGCCGCTATGGTGAATTTCTATCCGCTCATTCTTGTGGCACGGCGCTTTCAGCGACAGGTGCGCCAAGGCACCGGGCGCTGCTTTTGCGTGCGCGCTGATCCGGCAGTTCGATGTCTTGGGGGCAGTGGGTACAGCGCGGGGTGCCGGTGTCACATTGACCGGATCGGCATCTGACGCGGTGGCTGATGTCAGCACAATACTGTCTAGCCCCGACAGAATCGAAGACTGATCGGCAGCAGAGGCCACATCAATACCGTCCTGCGCGCGGTTCTGCTGCGCAGTTGGTCCGTTCTGCATCAGATAGCCTATGCCCAAGGCACAAGCGACCGTTCCGCACATGGTTACGTAGTTGCGAACTACAAACAAGACACCCTCCCCAGTTGAAGGAGCAGTTTGCACTCTTGCCACGAATCGCGGCCAATTTGTGGCCGCGAGACGGACTCATTGTGATCAGAGGGTGTTAACGTTAGGTCAATCTGCCGTGGCAGTGTTTGAACTTCTTGCCGGATCCGCAGGGGCACGGGTCGTTTCGCGACGGGTTACCCCAAGTCGACGGATCACTCTCGTCAAAACCCGGCAGCGCATCGCCTGACGCCGCAGCTTCGGCCCTGGCCTCGGCCTGACTTGCGGCCTTGTCCACGGCCTGCTGTGCCTGTGCTTGTTGCGCCGCCATCTGCGCCAGCATTTCCTTTTGCTCTTCTTCGGTCAGTGGACGCACGCGCGACAATTGCTGTGTCACGGTTTCCCGCAAACCGTCCAGCATGGATTCGAACAGCTGGAAGCTTTCGTTTTTGTATTCGTTCAGCGGATCGCGCTGGGCATAGCCGCGGAAACCCACGACCGAGCGCAGGTGCTCCAACGTCAGCAGATGCTCGCGCCATTTGCTGTCGATGGTCTGCAACAGAACCTGCTTTTCGATGTTGCGCATGTTTTCGGGACCAAAGGCAACCGCCTTCTGGGCCATCATCTCATCCGCGGCCTTGATCAGGCGCTCGCGCACCTGCTCGTCATCCACGCCTTCTTCGGCAGCCCAGTCCTGAACCGGTGCATCGATGGTCAGCTTGTCCTTGATCGCCGCATGCAGACCGTCGGTATCCCACTGATCCGCATAGGATTTCGGCGGCATGTATTCGTCAATCAGATCGTCGATCACCTGCTCGCGCATATCCGAGACGATCTCGGACAGGTCATTGGCCGACATGATCTCGCGGCGCTGGCTAAAGATCACCTTGCGCTGATCGTTCATCACGTCGTCGAATTTCAGAACGTTCTTGCGCATGTCGAAGTTGCGGCCCTCGACCTTGGACTGCGCGCGTTCCAGCGACTTGTTCACCCAGGGGTGAATGATCGCCTCGCCTTCTTTCATGCCCAACGTGGTCAGCACCTTGTCCAGCCGTTCCGAGCCAAAGATGCGCATCAGGTCGTCTTCAAGGCTCAGGTAGAATACGGTACGGCCCGGATCGCCCTGACGGCCCGAACGGCCGCGCAGCTGGTTGTCGATGCGGCGGCTTTCATGGCGTTCGGACGCCATCACATAAAGGCCCCCTGCGGCCAGAACCTTTTCTTTTTCTTCCGCGTGGCGCGCCTCTTCTGCGGCGCGCAGCTCCGACGGATCAGCCTCGGGGTTGTCCGCAATCGCTTGCAGCACCTTCATCTCGACATTGCCGCCCAGCTGAATGTCGGTGCCGCGACCGGCCATGTTGGTGGCGATGGTCACCGCGCCCAGACGGCCGGCATCAGCGACAATCTGCGCCTCCTGCTCGTGCTGGCGGGCGTTCAGAACGTTATGGGCGATGCCTTCCTTGGTCAGCATCTGGCTCAGCAGTTCCGATTTCTCGATCGAGGTCGTCCCCAGCAGAACCGGCTGACCCTTTTCCTGCGCCAATTTGGTCTCTTCGATCATCGCGCCATATTTTTCCATGGCGGTGCGATAGACCTGATCATCCTCGTCCACACGGGCAATCGGCTTGTTGGTCGGAACCTCAACCACGCCCAGGCCGTAAATCTCGGCAAATTCCTCGGCCTCGGTCAGGGCGGTCCCGGTCATGCCGCCCAGCTTGTCGTAAAGGCGGAAATAGTTCTGGAAGGTCACGCTGGCCAGCGTCACGTTCTCAGGCTGAATCTGCACGTTTTCCTTGGCTTCGATGGCCTGATGCAGGCCCTCGGACAAGCGGCGGCCCGGCATCATGCGGCCCGTGAATTCGTCGATCAGAACAACATTGCCGTCGCGCACGATGTAATCCTTGTCGCGCTGGAACAGCTTGTGCGCGCGCAGACCCTGATTCACGTGATGCACAACGGTCGTGCTTTCCGGGTCATACAGCGAATGGCCTTCAGGAATCAGGCCGACAGCCAACAGTTGCTGCTCCAGAAACTCGTTACCCTCATCCGTGAAGGTCACGTTGCGGGCCTTTTCGTCCAGCGTGTAGTGTTCGTCGGTCAGGCTCGGGATCAGCGCATCGATGGCGGTATACAGGTCCGAGCGGTCCTGTGCCGGGCCCGAGATGATCAGCGGCGTCCGCGCCTCGTCGATCAGGATCGAATCGACCTCGTCCACAATCGCGAAATTGTGGTGCTTCTGGTAAACCTGTTCCAGATCGGCCTTCATGTTGTCGCGCAGATAGTCAAAACCCAGCTCGTTGTTGGTGGCATAGGTGATGTCGCAGGAATAGGCGGCCAGTTTTTCCGCGTCAGGCTGGCCCGACCAGATCACGCCGGTGGTCATGCCCACGGCAGCAAACACCTTGCCCATCCATTCCGCGTCGCGCTTGGCCAAGTATTCGTTCACCGTGACCACATGCACGCCCTTGCCGGTCAGCGCGTTCAGATACGCCGGTAGGGTCGCGACCAGTGTCTTGCCCTCACCCGTCTTCATTTCCGAGATGTTGCCCTGATGCAGGAAAACACCGCCCATCAGCTGCACGTCAAAGGCGCGCAGCCCCAGCGCGCGGCGGGCGCCTTCGCGCACGTTGGCAAAGGCTTCGGGCAGCAGATCGTCAAGGCTTTCGCCATCCAGCGCGCGTTTGCGCAGGTCTTCTGTCTTGTCGATCAGGCCCTGATCGGACAGTTTCTCGAACTCGGGTTCCAGCGCGTTGATCTTTTCGATCAGGGGGCGGGTCGCCTTGATCTTGCGGTCGTTCGGTGTTCCGAACACCTTTTTGGCGAGCGTTCCGAGTCCCAGCATGTTCACTCCAGCGGATCTGTTCTTGTCTTGGTTTTTGACAGGCTTGCCCACCTTGCGCGCAACCCATAGATACGGGGGGTGAAAGGCGGCCCTGTCCAAGGCTTCAAAGCGATGTAAGCGGCAGGTTCCAGAGTGTCAACGCTGCGCCCTGCCGCGGCAAGGAAATAGGATGATTCAATGCCCAAAGGCCTCACTTTTCTGCCATCGCTGGCTCTGACCGCCATGATGGCCTTGCCGCTGGCCGCCGAAACACAGCCGGATGCATCCACCGTGGTGGCGCGTGTGAACGGGGATGAGATCACTTTGGGTCACGTGATCGCTACCGTTGCCGCCCTGCCGCCGCAATACCAGCAGGCCGAAGATGATGTATTGTACGACTTCGTGCTGGAACAGCTGATCCAGCAGCAATTGCTGGGGCAACAGCAGGACGGGCTGAACAAACTGAACACGCTGCGGCTGAAAAATGAAGAACGCTCTCTTCTGGCGGTTCAGACCGTCACAGCCCTGACCGATACGGTTGTCACGGACGAGGCCATTCAGGCAGCCTACGACGCGCAGTACAACGATTTCGCGGGTGAAGACGAATTCGATGCCAGCCACATTCTGGTCGAGACCGAAGAACAGGCCAACGACCTCAAGGCGCAACTTGATGACGGCGCCGATTTCGCCGAACTCGCGCGCGCGCATTCCACCGGTCCGTCCGGCCCCAATGGCGGCGCGCTGGGCTGGTTCGGCATGGGCCAGATGGTACCGGAATTCGAAACAGCCGTGGTCGCGCTTGAAAAAGGGCAGGTGTCCGATCCGGTTCAGACGCAGTTCGGCTGGCATGTGGTCAAGCTGAACGACAAGCGCAAAACCGAAGCGCCCGCGCTGGACGCCGTGCGCGAAGAGCTTGCGCAAACCGTTCAGCAGGACGCCATTCAGGCGCGCATTGATGAACTGACACAGCAGGCCCAGATCGACCGCCCCGCTCTGGAAGGTGCCGGACCCGAAGTCCTGCGCCAGCTGGACCTGATTCAGGAGTAATCCCCGTGGCCAAGATCACCAAGGTTTCGCCGCTGGCGCCAGCGTCCTTCCCTGATTTGCCTGCAATTGACGGTGTGCGGCTCGCCACCGTCGCGGCGGGCGTGCGATATCAGGGCCGCACCGATGTCATGCTGGCCGTGCTGGACCCGGGCACATCTGTGGCCGGGGTCTTTACCCGTTCAGCCACGCGCGCCGCCCCGGTTCTGGATTGTCAGGACAAGATCGGCGGGCCCAGCGATGGCCCGGCGGCGATCCTGGTGAACTCGGGCAATGCCAATGCCTTTACCGGGCATTATGGTCAGACCTCGGTGGCCGAGGTGACGCAGGCCATCTCGAAGGCGACAGGTGTTCCGGTCGAGCGGGTCTTTACCTCCTCAACCGGCGTCATCGGTGAGCCGCTGGCGCATGACCGCATCATTGCCAAGCTTGAAACGCTGAAGGCGGATCTCAGCCGTCACGCGATCGAAGACGCCGCACGCGCGATCATGACCACCGACACCTTCCCGAAAGGGGCCGTGGAGCAGGTCGAAATTGATGGCAAAACAGTCTCTATTGCGGGGATTGCCAAGGGGTCCGGCATGATTGCGCCAGATATGGCGACCATGCTGGTCTATATCTTCACCGACGCGCAGGTCGAACAATCGGCGTTGCAGGCGATGCTGGGGGCGCAGACAGACCGGACGTTCAACTGCATCACCGTGGACAGCGATACATCCACCTCGGACAGCCTGCTGCTGTGCGCCACCGGCGCTTCGGGTGTGGACGCCACCGGCAATGCGGCCTTCGCCGAGGCGCTGGAGGCTGTGATGCTGGATCTGGCCCAGCAAGTGGTGCGCGATGGCGAAGGTGCCACGAAATTCGTCGAAATCCGCGTGACAGGGGCCGCAACAGACGCTGACGCCAAGACCCATGGCCTTGCCATCGCCAACTCTCCGCTGGTCAAAACCGCCATCGCGGGTGAAGATCCGAACTGGGGCCGTATCGTCATGGCCATCGGTAAATCCGGTGCCGCGGCGGATCGCGACTTGCTGAGCATTTCGTTCGGCGATATCCTTGTGGCCGAAAAAGGCTGGGTCAGCCCCGATTACAGCGAAGACGCAGCCGCCGCTTATATGAAAGGTCAGGATCTGGTCATCGCCGTTGATCTGGGTCTGGGCGCGGGCAAATCCACCGTCTGGACCTGTGATCTGACCCACGGATATATCGAGATCAACGCGGATTACCGCTCGTGAAAACCGTGTTGGTCTCTGCGGTCGCCCTGATCGACATCGAGGGCCGGGTGCTGTTGGCCCAACGCCCCGAGGGCAAGTCCATGGCCGGTCTTTGGGAGTTTCCCGGCGGCAAAATCGAGCCCGGCGAAACCCCCGAGGCCGCCCTGATCCGCGAATTGCACGAGGAACTGGGCATCGACACATGGGCCTCGTGCCTTGCCCCCCTGACCTTCGCCAGCCACAGCTATGATGATTTCCACCTGCTGATGCCTCTGTTCGCCTGCCGCAAATGGCAGGGCATCCCACAGTCGAAAGAGGGGCAGGCGCTGAAATGGGTCCGCGCAAATGACCTGCGCAATTACCCCATGCCGGCCGCGGATGTGCCCCTGATCCCGATCCTGCGGGATTGGTTGTAGGGGCTCAAAAGGCGTCAGGCGCAAACGGCCCGAATTTCGGCTTGGCGGATTTATTTGCCGATTTGTGGTAGTGTTCGAGTGCTTTCTCAACGGTCAAGGAGTACCTCGTTATGATTGCAAGTCGAGTTGGAAAGCTTTGGGTGTCCAGGATTGTTTTGATTTTGGCCTTATTTGTTTTGGCGGTTCATAGTGCCGAAGCAGATGTTGCGAAGACTGCAGTATCGGTCATGATCGAAGAGCAGGCCCGAATTGATCGCTATGTCGAACTCGATTTTGCACGGCAAGATATTTTGTTTCACCAGACGAGCACGATCCTGGCCCTATACGGTGATTATAACTCCTACACCAAATCGGACGGCACTCAGGCCAATGGCTCTGACATGACGCGATTCAGAAATCGGGTCACTGAATACGTGCCCGCTGCCATTGTGGATTTCCGCCGAAAGTCCCAAAGAGACAAATCAATTTCAGGGGATGAGGCAAGCAAGGCGGAAGCCGCCGAAGCCCTGATGGAAGAGATGCTTTTGGCCGCAGGCGAAATCATTGAACTTTGCGACGCCAACAAGCCCTATGAGGCAAGCCTCGTTTACCGCGATAAGACAATGCCCTTGAACACGAAACTTTTGGGGTTGCTGTACACGTTGCGCTCAACATCTGTTGGTCGTTTTAAAAAAGCAGCATTAAAAGCTAAGTATCAATAGCCGCGCCAACCTGCCGAAGGTCGAAGTCTGTTTGCCGGTCCGGCATCCCTGCTGCACACGGGACCTGTTTGGTACGGTAAAGCCCAAGGCTACCGGATACCACTTATAGGTCAAAGCTAATCTGGATATCTGTATAATGTAAAAGATGATGCGGCTGCTAAATACAGACGGTCATCGGACGGCGCGGCATTCCCGCACCGTCACAAGAAACCAATAGCGCCAAACGCCAGACGCAAACCGCATTTCTGTCAATGAAGCGGTAGCTTGTCGTGGTTCGGGTTTTTGAACAGCAGCACGCCATCAATTTCGATCTGTGGCCGACCTTCGATCAACCTGTGAATCACGGGGCGGTCCATTTCGAGCGTCCATCCCTTTGTCAGGAAAAACTCCTGCAAAGCGCCTTCAAGATAGCGAGAGTGCGTTCCGATAAACACGCGCTTTACAAGATTTTCTATGCCGTCGAAGTTGCTCTGCACAAAGTCCAGCTCCGAGCCCTGAATATCGATGTGTAGCAGATCGACAGCTTCGCCATTAGACAGGGTTTCAAGCGTATAACAATTCAGCTCTGTATAGTCACCTTTGGCGCGGGATTCGGCCAGAACCTTTTCGTCCGGATAGAAAATCGGCTCTGCGCCCCAGTTTTCGTGCGCCTCTTCGTATTTTGGGAAAAGCGCGATGCCCTCTTTGCTGGCGGCCACCCCATTGACAAGGCGGTACTCACTTGGGTTGAAGCCGTTCAGTTGAAACGTGCGCTCGGCGTTTTCCAGATGAGAGCTGTCACCTTCGATACCGATCAGGTCGACGCTTAACCCTCTCTTTTTGGCGACGAAGCCCATATTATTTAGCCAGCATCCCCAACCGCAACCAAGTTCAATAATCCGGTAAGTACCTGAGGCCTCTTTCACAGACAGAAGTGTTGCCGCCCATTCTGCGATGTCTGCATGCCAATTACCCGGATCGGGAATAGGTTCTACCTTGCCTGCCAGGGGTTCCAGGATGCTGGACATCACGCGTGGTTCAATTCTGACGCCAAGAAAGTTGGTCACCACCCCGTCTGTTGCTTTCGGATTGGGTTCGGCGAACTCACGAATTAGATCCAAAGCTGGAAAATCGCAAACATAGTTGTAAAGAGGGTGCCCGGCACCTGCTTGGTATTCCTGATTTTGCGCTGGAGTATGAGTTTGCGCGCGAAAATGCCGCCTGAAAAATCGCCTGAGTCCCAACCTTCTGTCCTCAAATGAATTGTAAGTCGCCTCACTTTGAATAGATAGCTGGTAATGTCCAGCTATCCGTGGCGAAAAACGGAAGCTGTGGTTGTCGCAGGTTTGTGATTTCAGAGACAATTTTCGCGTCGTTCTGAGATTAATAGATGGCGCAGTTGCTCTCTCTTCTGGTTGTGCCTCTTCGCAATTTTCGTCCTGTTCGTCGAACCCGCATAACAACCTGTGCAGCGCATAACCGTTCAATAGCCCGACATGTTCATATTGTACAAAACGTAACATCACCCCTCTGCACCTGTTACAATTCGTAAGAATTGAGAAAACATCAGGAAAAAGTTGACGCTGATCGTGCGGGTGTCCCAAATCGGGGCACTGGCATCCGGGGGCTTTCCCGGATCCGCCATTTCCGGCTTTGAGGAGGCCGGATGGGGAGGAGAAAAAGATTGGCTCAGACGCAGTCGGGCGCCGAAGGGTTGCATTCCCTTCCGGCGCTTCTACACCGCAACGCGACCCAGTTCGGGGATGCCCCGGCCTATCGGGAAAAAGAATTTGGGATCTGGCAATGCTGGACCTGGGCTGAAGCGGCCAAGGAAATTCGCGCGCTCGCCCTTGGATTTCTTGAAATTGGCGTTGAGCGCGGTGACCATATTGCCGTGATCGGACGCAACCGGCCAGCACATTACTGGACCATGGTCGCAGCACAGATGGTCGGTGCAGTTCCGGTGCCTCTGTATCAGGACGCAGTCGCCGAAGAGATGACCTATGTGATGGAGCATTGCGGCGCGAAATATGTCGTCTGCGGTGATCAGGAACAGGTCGACAAGGTCATCGAGATTCAGGAAAAAGTGCACCAGATCAAGCACATCCTCTATACCGACAAGCGGGGGATGCGGAAATACGACCACAGCCAGATGAACGCGCTGGAAGACCTCATGGCCGAAGGTCAGGCAGGACATCAGCGGTTTGATGCAGAGCTGGACAAGCGCATCTCTGAGATCACCTATAACGACACCTGCGTCATGCTTTATACCTCGGGCACAACGGGCAAGCCCAAGGGGGTGGTTCTGTCGAACCGCAACGTGATCGAAAGCGCCAAGAATTCAGCGATCTTCGACCATTTGACCCGCGATGAAGATATCCTTTCCTATCTTCCAATGGCATGGGTCGGGGATTTCATCTTTTCCATCGGTCAGGCCTATTGGTGCGGGTTCTGCGTGAACTGCCCGGAAAGCGCCGACACGATGATGACCGACCTGCGCGAAATCGGGCCGACCTATTTCTTCGCCCCACCACGCGTGTTTGAAAGCCAGCTAACCAATGTGATGATCCGGATGGAGGATGCGAGCAAGCTGAAGCAGCGCATGTTCCATCACTTCATGGCGCATGCCAAAAAAGTGGGTGGCAAGTTGCTGGATGGCAAACCCGTCGGCTTTGGCGACCGGATGAAATACGCGCTGGGTAACCTGTTGGTCTACGGGCCGCTCAAGGATACGCTGGGTTATGGCCGGTTCCGGGTTGGCTATACAGCGGGTGAAGCGATCGGACCGGAAATCTTTGATTTCTATAGATCTTTGGGCATCAACCTGAAACAGCTTTATGGCCAGACCGAAGCAACCGTGTTCATCACCGTACAGCCGGATGGCGAGGTTCGGGCCGACACGGTTGGCGTGCCCGCGCCGGATGTCGAGATCAGGATCGACGACAAGGGCGAGATCCATTACCGCTCGCCCGGCGTGTTTGTCGAATATTACAACAACCCGGATTCCACGGCATCGACCAAAGATGCCGAAGGCTGGGTGGCAACGGGTGATGCCGGGTTCATCGAGGAAAGCAGCGGCCATCTGCGGATCATCGACCGCGCCAAGGACGTGGGCAAAATGGCCGACGGGTCCATGTTTGCGCCGAAATATGTCGAGAATAAACTGAAATTCTATCCCGATATTCTCGAGGTCGTTCTGTTCGGAAACGGCAAGGATCGCTGCGTGGCCTTCATCAATATCGACCTGACAGCGGTCGGCAACTGGGCGGAACGCAACAACGTGGCTTACGCCTCCTATCAGGAACTGGCAGGCCATCCGCGTGTGTTAGAGACGATCAGGGCGCATGTGGAAGAGGTCAACAAATCGGTAGCAGCTGATGAAATGCTGTCCGGTTGCCAGGTGCATCGCTTTGTCGTTCTGCACAAAGAACTGGACGCTGATGATGGTGAGATGACGCGCACCCGGAAAGTGCGGCGTGGGTTTGTCGAAGAGAAGTTCCACGACATCATTGCGGCGCTTTATGACGGGTCCGAAAGCGTGTCGACCACGACCGAAGTGACCTATGAAGATGGGCGCAAGGGATCGATCAGCGCGACGCTGAAAATCGTGGATGCGCCGGTTGTACCGGGTGCGCAGCACAAGGTGGCAGCGGAATGATAATGCGTAGTCGGAACTTAATATCCCCGCCGATAGTCTTGAATTCCCCACTCGCCTTTCGCGGTAGTTTGCTTGAAGTTACTGTCTTAAGAGAGAAATTCTTAAGAGGTTTTTGTCAAAGTGCTTCCCCGTGTGATTTTGATCATTGGCCTACTGATGATTGTGAGTTCTCTGGGGCTATTGAGCTTCGGAGTCACATCTCGGCCACCCACTGCGAATTCAAGCAGAGAATTAGTGGTAAGCAAAGCAGAGGAAAGCGAGGCATCGGTTGCCCCGGGCACTGGCGCCGCACAAATTGCGAAACTCAACGCGCGGAACGTTCAGTTATCGTTCAATTCGGAGGGCGAAAACGCTCCTACGCTGATCTTACGCAACAGCCAAACTTCGGAAGTTATCGGAGCTCTTCCAGAATACTATTTGGTCTGGGAAGACCTGATCCGGCGTTGCTGGAAGAGCATCGCGACATCATCTCAGTTCAACAATGTCGGGCTCACGTCAAATTCAGACACCGAACTCGATTACGATGTCCGAGGCTCCCGTCGTCTGTGGTATTCAAAGGACCAGGCATTCGTCGTGAGGGAAGAAGTTTTCGGCGGACAGACGGTCGAGCAGTTGAGGCGAGGCTGCACAGTACTAACCAACCCTCAGGTGTCAATAAACGCAGATGTGGTCAAAAAACTAACAAATCTCTACAATATATGGTGGGACGAAGAACGGTTCGGTGCGAATTCTGTCGAAATTCCTGTTGCTGGAACTCGGAAAAAGGAAGATTTTCGGCACGCCGTTCAAACCAACTTCGGGTCGCGTCGGGGCTGTGCAATGAGAATAGAGTTCGATGGCTGGGTGACAATACTCAATCCCAAGGCTGTGTTTCATTTGGCCGAATCCGGTATCGGAAAGTGCGACCGCCCCTCGTTCGGTTCAGGGAAGATACCGGTGCATCGCTTGCCTCAGATCACGAAGTAGTTTTCTCGACCTGCGAAAGGTCCACTTTCCCCGGCGGCCTGAGATTTTCTCGGGATTGTTTCTACGTAATCCGAGCAGTAGCGATCGGAGGATAGGGTAATGAAGGACTCCATAGGATATGTCACCGAAGACGGTCGCAAGATCGGCGGCGTGGTGATGGAGATGAAGAACATCACCCTGCGCTTTGGCGGCGTCGTGGCGATCAAGGACATCTCGTTCGATATTCGCGAAGGCGAAATTCGCGCCATCATCGGGCCGAACGGGGCCGGAAAATCATCCATGCTGAACGTTATCTCGGGGTTCTATGTCCCGCAGGAAGGCGAGGTCTGGTTCCACGGATCAAAACGCCCAGCGATGCGGCCCTTTGAGGTGGCGCAGCAGGGGATCGCGCGGACGTTCCAGAACATCGCCCTGTTCGAAGGGATGAGCGTTTTGGACAACGTCATGACCGGGCGTTTGAACTTCATGCAGACCAACATCTTCCAGCAGGCCTGGTGGAAGGGAAAGGCCGAGGCGGAAGAGGTTGAAAACCGTGAGGCGGTCGAGAAGATCATCGATTTCCTTGAAATCCAGCACATCCGCAAGACGCCCGTAGCGCGCCTGCCTTATGGCCTGAAAAAACGCGTCGAACTGGCCCGCGCACTGGCAGCAGAACCAAAGCTCTTGCTGCTGGATGAACCGATGGCGGGCATGAACGTCGAAGAGAAAGAGGACATGAGCCGCTTTATCCTCGATGTGAATGACGAATTCGGCACCACCATCGCCCTGATCGAACACGATATGGGCGTGGTGATGGACCTGAGCGACCGCGTGGTCGTGATGGATTACGGCAAGAAGATTGGTGACGGTACACCCGACGAGGTGCGCAACAATCAGGAAGTCATCGACGCCTATCTGGGGGTCAGCCATGACTGAGACCAAAGCAGATATCCGGGGAGGCACATATGCCTGAGCAGTTAATCTTTGCCACGGAGGTCATCCTTAACGGTCTGATGGCCGGGGTGCTTTATGCGCTGGTCGCGCTGGGCTTTGTGCTGATCTACAAGGCCTCGGGAATTTTCAATTACGCGCAAGGGGTTATGGCCCTGTTTGCGGCGATGACACTGGTCGGGATCATGAACGGGCAGGTGCCTTTCGCGCATTTGATCAACGCGACCTTCGGTACTCATGTCTATAACTTCGGCTGGAACATCCCCGCCCTGCTGGCGATCATCCTGACAATGGGCGTGATGGTTCTGCTGGCCTGGTGTGTGCAGCGCTTTGTCATGCGGCATCTGGTTGGGCAGGAGCCGATCATCCTGTTCATGGCCACGATCGGTCTGGCCTATTTCCTTGAAGGTGTGGCCGACCTGATGTGGGGATCCGAGATCAAGACGCTGGATGTGGGTCTGCCGCAGGGCATCAACCTGTGGATCGACGAGGTCACCTTTAACATCTTCGGCTATGGCTTCTTCATCGACAACCTCGACATCGTGGCAACCGTAATTGCGGCGCTTCTGGTGGCGGCGCTGGTGGCCTTCAGCCAGTACACAAAACAGGGCCGGGCCATGCGTGCTGTGGCAGATGACCATCAGGCGGCACTTTCGGTCGGGATCTCGCTCAACTTCATCTGGGTCATGGTCTGGTCGGTGGCCGGGTTCGTGGCGCTGGTCGCGGGGATCATGTGGGGCACCAAATCGGGCGTGCAGTTCTCGCTGTCGCTGATCGCACTCAAGGCGCTGCCGGTGTTGATGCTGGGCGGGTTCACTTCGATCCCCGGTGCCATCGTCGGCGGACTGATCATCGGTGTGGGCGAGAAGCTGTTCGAATTCTCGGTTGGCCCGCTGGTCGGCGGTGCGACCGAGAACTGGTTCGCCTATGTGCTGGCGCTGATCTTCCTGGTGTTTAGACCGCAGGGTCTGTTCGGCGAGAAGATCATCGAGAGGGTGTAACGCATGACCAAGCTGATCGCCATCATCAACGTAATCGCATGGGCGGGGTTCTGGGCCTTTGGCTATATCGCGCTGACCTCGAATGACCTGACTGACAGCCAGTTGACGATTGCCGCGATCCTGGCCTTTGCCGGTCTGATCATGGGTGTTCTGGCCTACCTGAAACTGGTGCGCGCCTCTGAGGCGAGCGGATATGCCAAAGGGTCCAGCCAGCTGGACGCCGCGACCCGAAACCGGGCGCAGGAAGAATGGGGAAAGTAACAGATGTTCTATCGTGAGGCCGGAGATTTCAAAACCTCCTACGTGGATGACAGCCAGACTTTCCCGATCAAGTTCGACCGGTACCGATACTATGTCGTTCTGGCGGTGGCGTTCGGGATCATTCCGTTCATCATCAACGACTATTGGGCAAACGCCCTGCTGCTGCCCTTTCTGATCTATGCCATCGCGGCGATCGGATTGAACATACTCGTGGGCTATTGCGGGCAGGTCAGCCTTGGTACAGGCGGTTTCATGGCGGTGGGTGCTTATGCCTGCTACAAGTTGATGACCGCATTTCCAGATGTCAGCATGTTCATTCATGTCCTGTTGGCTGGTGGTATCACAGCGATTGTAGGCGTCTTGTTCGGCCTGCCTTCCCTGCGGATCAAGGGGTTCTATCTGGCGGTGGCCACGCTTGCGGCACAGTTCTTTCTGGTCTGGCTCTTCAACCGGGTGCCGTGGTTTTACAACTACTCGGCCTCGGGTCAGATCAACGCGCCCGAGCGTGACGTGTTCGGCATCATCATCTCGGGCCCGAACGCCCCGGCCTGGGCGACCTACCTGTTCTGCCTGATCTTCCTGACCTTCAGCGCGATTATTGCGCGCAACCTGACCCGCGGCACGACCGGGCGGACATGGATGGCGATCCGCGACATGGATATCGCCGCCGAAATCATCGGGGTGAACCCGTTGAAAGCCAAGATAAGCGCTTTCGCTGTCAGCTCGTTCTTTGTGGGCATCGCAGGGGCCTTGTTCTTTGCCGTCTATCTCGGCGCGGTCGAGGTGGGCGAAGCATTCGGCATTCAGAAGTCATTCCTGGTGCTGTTTATGGTGATTATCGGCGGATTAGGCTCGATTTTCGGGTCTTTTGCCGGGGCGGCCTTCCTCGTGCTTCTGCCGGTTCTGCTCAAACTGGTTGGCGTCGATCTTCTGGGTTGGCCGACCGATATCGTTGCCCATCTTCAGCTCGTGATTGTAGGCGCGCTGATCATCATGTTCCTGATCCTCGAGCCCCACGGTCTGGCCCAGTTGTGGCGCGTGGCGAAAGAGAAACTCAGACTCTGGCCGTTCCCGCACTGAGGGCTGGCCCAATCATAAAGACGGGTGATCAAGCCCGAACTCAATATCGGATCAATCAAGGGAGGAGACACCCGATGAACAAGAAACTGGCAACTGTGGCGCTGAGCGCCCTGATGGCGGCAGGACCTGCGATGGCGGATCTTGTGTTCCCGTCGCTCAGCTATCGAACCGGGCCCTATGCGGCCGGTGGTATTCCATTCGCGGATGGTTACGCCGACTATTTCACGCTTCTGAACGAGCGGGACGGTGGCATTGGCGGTGTCCCCGCAAACGTGATCGAATGCGAAACCGGGTATAACACCGAAAAAGGCGTGGAATGCTACGAATCCACCAAAGGTGAAGGCGCGCTGGTGTATCAGCCGCTGTCGACCGGTATTACCTATCAGCTGATCCCCAAAGTGACCGCCGACGGCATTCCGCTGCACACGATGGGCTATGGCCGGACCTCGGCTGCGAACGGCAAAGTGTTCAGCCACGTGTTCAACTATCCGGCCAACTACTGGAATGGTGCGTCCGGTGCGATCAACTATCTGTTGGAGGAAAATAGCGGTGACCTGAGCGGTAAGAAGATTGCGCTGGTCTATCACAACTCGGCCTATGGCAAGGAACCGATCCGGACATTGGAAACTCTGGCCGAAAAGCATGGGTATGAGCTGTCCCTGCTGCCGGTTGATCACCCGGGCCAAGAGCAGAAGTCGCAATGGCTGCAAATTCGCCGCGAAAAGCCTGACTATGTCATCATGTGGGGCTGGGGCGTCATGAACCAGGTTGCGGTTCAGGAAGCGGCCAACATCCGTTTCCCGATGGAAAACTTCATCGGTGTCTGGTGGTCGGGCGCGGAATTCGACGTTGAGCCTGCTGGCGAAAAAGCGACCGGTTACAAGGCGCTGACCTTTACCGGCCTTGGCATGGACTATCCTGTCTATGACGACCTGAAAAAGTACGTCGTTGACTCGGGCAAGGCCGCAGGTGCCGGCGATCAGCTGGGTACAGTTCAGTACAACCGTGGGCTTTATGCCGCCATGCTGGCAGCCGAGGCTGTGAAAACGGCGCAGGCGATGCACGGAACCGCTGATATCGACGCGTCGATGATGCGCGATGGCATGGAAGCACTGGAAATGACCAACGCCAAGATGGAAGCGCTTGGTATGTCCGGGTTCGGCCCTGAATTCTCGGTCTCTTGCGAAAACCACGGCGGCCCCGGTCTTGTCGGTGTTGTTCAGTGGGATGCGGCGACTGGCGCCTGGAACCCCGTACAGGACTTCAAACCGACAGATGCCGAAGTTATCGGCGCGTTGATCGAAGAAGATTCCGGTGCCTACGCAACCGAAAACAGCATCTCGCCACGTTGCGAGTAAGGCATGTTGCGCCACGGATGTGATCCTTGGCGTTCAGACAACCGGAGCGGCGGGTTACCTGCCGCTCCTCACGAACAGCCCCGGAACGGGCAGGCATGAGGAAACGCGCTGATGCTGGATGCGGCACAAACCACTGACGTGCAGGCGGAAACCCTGCTTGAGGTCAATAATATCGAGGTAATCTACAACCACGTGATCCTCGTGTTGAAAGGCGTCAGCCTGAGTGTTCCAAAGGGCGGCATCACAGCATTGCTGGGTGGCAATGGCGCGGGCAAGACAACCACGCTCAAGGCCGTTTCGAACCTGCTGCATTCCGAACGCGGTGAAGTCACCAAAGGTTCGATCAAGTATCGCGGCCAGAACGTGCATGAAAGCGATCCGGCCGATCTGGTTGAAAAGGGTGTCATTCAGGTGATGGAAGGCCGCCATTGTTTCGAGCACCTTACCGTCGAGGAAAACTTGCTGACCGGTGCTTATACCAGAAAAGACGGGGCGGCTGCGGTCCAGCAGGACCTTGAGATGGTTTACGCATATTTCCCCCGGCTCAAGGAACGCCGCCGGTCGCAGGCAGGCTATACTTCGGGTGGGGAACAGCAGATGGTTGCCATGGGGCGGGCGTTGATGTCGCGGCCCGAGACGATTTTGCTGGACGAACCTTCAATGGGTCTTGCTCCGCAGCTGGTCGAAGAGATTTTCAGTATCGTGAAGGACCTCAACGAAAAAGAGGGCGTGTCCTTTCTGCTAGCAGAGCAGAACACCAACGTCGCCCTGCGCTTTGCGCATTACGGCTATATTCTTGAATCCGGGCGTGTCGTGATGGACGGCCCGGCCGCAGACCTGCGCGAAAACCCGGATGTGAAAGAGTTTTATCTGGGTATGTCCGACGAGGGCCGCAAAAGCTTTCGTGATGTGCGGTCCTATCGTCGTCGCAAAAGGTGGCTGTGAGCGGATGGAGGATATGGCTATGACCTATTTCGACGCACTCGAAACACGCTCGGCAGACGAACGCGCCTCGGACCAGGCCAGGGCACTAGTGGAGCAGATCAAACGCGCGATGTCGGCCCCTGGATTTGCGTCGCATCTGTCAGAATCAGACACTAATAAGGTAAAATCAGTTGAAGATTTGCCAACATTGCCGGTTCTGCGGAAATCGGACCTGACCAGAGCACAGGCCAAACGCCCCCCGTTTGGTGGATTTACAGTGAAACCGGCGCGGCATTTCCATCATGTGTTCCAGTCGCCGGGACCGATCTATGAGCCGGGCAGCACTGATCACGACTGGTGGCGCATGGGCCGTTTCCTGAATGCCGCGGGTGTTGGCGCAGGGGACATTGTCCAGAACTGTTTTGGGTATCACCTAACCCCAGCCGGTATGATCTTTGAAAATGGCGCACGGGCTGTCGGCGCGGCTGTTCTGCCCGCAGGAACCGGACAAACCGAGTTGCAGGTGACTGCCGCCCGCGACGTTGGCTGTACGGCCTATGCAGGAACGCCGGATTACCTGAAGGTCATTCTGGACAAAGCCGATGAGATGGGCGTTTCACTGCATTTCTCGAAAGCCGCCGTTGGAGGTGGGGCCTTGTTCCCGTCTCTGCGACAGGAATACGCCGACCGGGGTATCTCGTGCCTGCAATGTTACGCGACAGCGGATCTGGGCAATATTGCTTATGAAAGCGCCGCGATCGACGGGATGATCATCGACGAGCACGTGATTGTCGAGATTGTGACACCTGGAACCGGAACTCCGGTGGCACCGGGTGAGGTGGGTGAGGTCGTGGTGACCTCTCTCAACCCCGATTACCCGCTGATCCGCTTTGCGACGGGCGACCTGTCCGCCGTGATGCCGGGAATTTCTCCTTGCGGTCGCACGAACACCCGGATCAAGGGTTGGATGGGGCGTGCAGATCAGACAACCAAGATCAAAGGTATGTTCGTGCGTCCGGAACAGGTTGCCGCTTTGGTCGACAAGCATGAAGAGATCGTCAAGGCTCGAGTCATTGCCACCCGTCAGGGCGAGATGGATTCGATGACTGTCCAGATCGAAAGCACAGGCGGGGATGATACGGCATATGCCAGATCGGTGGCCGAAGTGCTGAAACTGAAAGGCGCAATCGAAGTCGTCGCTCCCGGCTCGCTGCCCAAAGACGGGCTGGTGATTGAGGATCAGCGCGTCTACGAATAGCAGTGAAAATCAGGTCTGCGGCAGTTTGTGTCGCAGATTTGTTGACCGACGCACTGGTGTTTCCGAGCATTTTGGTCGATTAAAGGCAGACCCTAAGCCTTTGCCAATCAAAAGCCGGGATGATGGCCCAGATCGACTATTCAGAAAACGGATCACGCAATCGCGGTGTACGCGGCACACGGCTGTTGGCCGCTGTCGCCTATCTTGTGGCTGCCGCGTGCCTGCTGCCCATGGTGGCCGTGGTCTTGGCAGCGGTGACCGGCGGAACAGATACGATCTCGCACCTGATGGACACGGTGTTGCCCGGCTATACCGTGACGACCCTGATCCTTGTGGTTCTGGTTGCGTCGGGTACGTTCAGTATCGGCACGGGCGCTGCCTGGTTGGTGACGATGACCCGCTTTCCCGGTGTCAGGATCCTTGAGATCGCGCTGGTCTTGCCGTTGGCCTTTCCGGCGTATGTGCTCGCCTATGCGTACACCTTTATTCTGGATCATCCGGGTATTGTTCAAAGCACCTTGCGAGATGTAACGGGCTGGGGGCCGCGCGACTACTGGTTCCCTGAAATCCGCTCGACCGGGGGCGCGGCGGTGATGCTGATTCTGGTGCTTTACCCCTATGTCTACCTGCTGGCACGGGCTGCGTTCCTGCAACAAAGTGCTACGGCGTTTCTGGCGGCGCGGGCGCTGGGCAACAACCCATGGCTGGCGTTTCGGCGCGTCTCGCTGCCGATGGCGCGCCCGGCAATCGCCGGTGGCGTGCTTCTGGCCATCATGGAAACCATCGCCGATTTCGGAACCGTGTCGTATTTCGGTGTGCAGACCTTTGCGACCGGGATCTACACCAGCTGGTTTTCCATGGCCGACCGAGCGGCGGCGGCGCAGCTGGCGTGGTGCCTGCTTGTCTTTGCACTGATCATGGCTGTGGCCGAGCGCACCCAACGCGGTAAGGCAAAATACTATCAGGCAGGAAAGAAACATGCCGCCCAACCGGCGGAAGATCTGACCGGTCTTCGCGCCGTCGCGGCATTCTTGTTATGTACGATACCCGTTATTTTCGGGTTCCTGCTGCCCGTTATCATACTGGTCGAGATGGGTTTGGAATCGGAACAGAACCTGCTGTCGCGGCGCTATATCGGTTTCATCCAGAACTCGCTGACCCTTGCCGGCACGGCCGCGGTCGTCACTGTCTTTGCGGCGATCTGTGTCGGGTTCTTTCAACGTCTGAGACCCGGGCGCGCGTCGTCTGCGACGGCCTACATGGCGCGGCTGGGATATGCCGTGCCCGGTGGCGTCATCGCAGTCGGCTTGATTGTACCTTTCGCCAGCTTTGACAACGCGCTGGATGCTTGGATGCGGCAGACATTCGATGTGTCAACTGGGTTGTTGGTTACAGGTTCAATCTGGCTGCTGGTCGCCGCTTACATGGTGCGATTCCTTGCTGCCGCGCTCAGCGCATATGAAGGGGGGCAAAGCACGGTTCATGCCAATATGGATGCCGCGGCCCGGTCGTTGGGGCAAACACCGCTGGGAACATTGCGGCGCGTTCACCTGCCCATTCTGACACCGTCGCTGCTGACTGCGCTGTTGATCGTCTTTGTGGACGTAATGAAGGAATTGCCTGCCACCCTGATCATGCGCCCGTTCAACTTCGACACACTGGCCGTACAGGCATACAGGCTTGCCTCGGATGAGAGGCTTGAGGGTGCCGCCGTGCCCTCACTGGTCATTCTGGCGGTCGGCCTGCTGCCGGTAATCCTGATCTGCCGTCAGGTTGGTCGGCGGTAACACTTGTGTTGTAAATGCCGGACAACCGCGCATCAGGCTTGATTCAAACATAATTTCCGGCAAGGCTGGCGGTATGAACATGCAGCCTCCCAACCGGTTTGCGGCAAGCGCAGCGCAGATGCCCGTGGCCTTTGACCGGCACGAGATGTCGCAAATCCTGTCCGTTTATGGACGGATGGTCGCCGCTGGAGAGTGGCGAGACTATGGTATCTCAAACCTGCGCGACATGGCGGTGTTCTCGATCTTCCGGCGCACTGCTGAGCACCCGATCTACCGCGTCGAAAAGCACCCGCGCCTGAAATCCCGGCAGGGGATGTACTCAGTCATCGGTATGGATGGCCGCATCCTGAAACGCGGCCACGATCTGCGAGCCGTCCTGCGGGTGCTGGAGCGCAAACTCATCCGGGCCGTAAACCCGGATTAGAGCCTTTTTTGCGCTGTAACAGGCCCGTCGCCCTGATCCTGAATGCGCTGAATCGCCCGGTCCATTGGCTCGTACACAACCGCCATATGGCTGGCGTTCGCATGTAAAATCATGTTGTCGCCCGAAACCCAGGCCACGTGCCCTTTCCAGAACAGCAGATCCCCACGCTGCGCAGGTGATTCAGCTGACAGGACAGCGCCCAAGGCTTGTTCCTGATCGCCGCTGTCGCCGGGGCAGGGAATACCGCAGGCCAGCAGCGCGGTTTGAACAAGCCCTGAACAATCGATGCCGAACCGGCTGTTTCCGCCCCACAGATAAGGCGTGCCCAGGAACAGCTCGGCCACGGCAACCGGATCACGCGGCTTTTCTGCAATTGGGGCCGTGTGAACCTTTGGGACAAAACCCAACTCGGTCTGCACAAACCGATCCGTTTCGGCAGTCGCATGGATTTTACTTCCGAAACTCAGGGATACGAGATCGCGGCTTTTGATATCGGGGGCTACGTAGGCATGTGTTGCGGGCGCGTTGATCCAATGTGTTGCAGGCATATCCTCGGACAGGTTGTCTGTTTCCAGCCAACCAGCATATCCGTCTTTTTCCGCGACGATCCTGCTCCACCCGCCGTTGTTTTCTGCGACGTGAACCGTGTCCCCCAAAAGCAACTGCCGGTCACGCGGTCCGTCAGGAACACGTAACAGGTCGACGACCGGTTTGGATATGCGGTGCTTGGTCATAACCCCAATACCTCCGGTAAGGCCGACAGCACTGCGCGTGTTCCCTGACCCAGACCGCCTTTTGTGCGGCCGGGTTCATTGCTGGGTTGCCACGCGTAGATGTCAAAATGGATATAGCGGCTGGACCCTACGAACCGGCGCAGAAACAGCGCGGCGGTGATAGACCCGGCAAACCCGCCCGAGGGGGCATTGTCCAGATCGGCAATGCCGGGTTCGATCATCGCCTCGTAGGGTGTGTGAAAGGGCATTCTCCAGACCGGATCAGCAGACGTTTTGGCCGCTTGTGCCAAGGCCACGGCGCAGCTTTCGTCGTCGGTGTAAAACGGTGCCAGATCAGGGCCCACGGCCACGCGCGCCGCACCGGTCAGCGTCGCCATCGAGATCACCAGATCGGGACTCCCTTCATCCGCCAAAGTCAGCGCATCAGCCAGAACCAGACGCCCTTCGGCATCGGTGTTGTTGATTTCAACGGTCAGGCCCTTGCGTGAGGTCAGGATATCACCGGGGCGAAAGGCATTGCCTGATACCGCGTTTTCAACGGCCGGGATCAGAACCTGCAGTTGCAGGGGAAGGTTCAGCGCCATGATCATCCGGGCAAGTCCCAGCACATTGGCCGCGCCGCCCATGTCTTTTTTCATCAGGCCCATGGAAGCGCCCGGTTTCAAATTCAGCCCGCCGGTGTCGAAACATACACCTTTGCCCACTAGTGTCAGTCTGGGGCCACTAGTGCCCCAGTTCAGCTCGATCAGCCGGGGGGCCTGCGCCGCGGCCCGCCCTACCGTGTGAATCATGGGAAAATTCTGATCCAGCAGCGCATGGCCGGTGATCACCTTGCAAGACGCGCCGAACTCATTCGCCAGAACCTCGACCGCTTGCTGTAACTGATCCGGTCCCATGTCCGAAGTGGGCGTGTTGACCAGATCGCGCGTCAGAGCCTCGGCATTTGCCATGGCCTCGATACGGGCGGCGTTGATGCCATCAGGCACAATCAATGCCGCTGACCCTCCGGTCTGGGACGCGTATCGATCAAAAGCATAGGCGGTCATCAGCCAGCCAAGACACTCCATCTCCAATAAATCCGCAGGAATGCCCGAAGCAATGCCGTAGGTGCCTTCCGGCAGGGCCATGGCCGCCGCGGCAAGGGGGAACCGTTTGCGCACACGTTTTTCTTCGGTTCCGTAACCGGCCAGCGCGAATTCAATTGCGCCGTTCGTGGCTGGCACAAGCAGGACCTGCCCCAGCGCACCGGAAAACCCGTTTGCTGCGACCCAGGACTTCACGCGCTCAGGCTGATCCAGAAGCCAGCCGTCCAAATCCGGCTGCGCGATCACATGAAGCGGTACGGAAGGGTCAGAGGATGGGGCGAAGGACAGTGTCATGGGCGCCTCGACAGATTGTTTCTGTGCACAGACTAGCCGCGCATATTCTGCCCGCAACCCCTGTCAGACGGAAAGGTCCTGTTGATCCCAGACGGCTGTCAATGATCGCTCACCAACGCGGATCAGACGTCCCAGCGTTGCACCTGCGGCTACCGCGTCACCGGCATCGACGGCCTGCGCCACGTCCCCTGCAACCCTGGCCAGAACCGTCATCCCGACCTGTTCGGAAATCGCGACCAGGGACCTTGCGCATTTGCGCAGTTCGGCCCATTCGCGCTGACGCCAAAAGCGTTCGCAGTTCGACAGGCGCACTGCCAGTTCTTCGATGGTGCGGCACAGCACATCCAGCGCGTTCTTGTCGCCCAGTTGACGGTAAAGGCCACTTAGTTGATCCGAATCCAGACGGACGGATTCCTTGTGTTCAAGCGTGATTATTTTTTCCACCACATTCACCCTAATTCTGACGCCCCCACGGCGCAGGTTTGATACTGGTGACAAATTCCTTTGCAAAACCTTGCAGAGAAATCGGATAATTGCTCGAATTTTCCTAGAATTCGGTTTAGAGGATCGGTCAGCGACAAGAACGGGGACACCGTAATGGAATTTGCCAAACCTTTGCCGAGCTATCTGGTCACGCGGTATCACGGCTGGAAAGCGACCACATATTCGGAAAACCAGGTCTGGTTCAAGCGGCTGGCAGATGAAGGGCAGCGGCCCCGGGCGATGGTGATTTCCTGCTGCGACAGCCGGGTCCATGTGACCTCGATGTTCGGTGCGGATCAGGGCGATTTCTTTATCCACCGCAATATCGCCAATCTGGTGCCACCCTATGCGCCGGACGGCGATCATCACGGTACCAGCGCAGCAATCGAGTACGCCGTCACTTCTCTCAAGGTTGCGCATCTGATGGTTCTTGGCCATTCGCAATGCGGTGGCGTTCAGGGCTGTATCGACATGTGCAAGGGTCAGGCGCCGCAACTGGATGCAAAAGAAAGCTTTGTCGGCCGCTGGATGGACATTCTGAAGCCAAAATTCGAACTTGTCGCTGATATCGAAGACAGCCTCGAACAAGCCCGACAGCTGGAACGCCAGTCGGTTGTCGCGTCGCTTGAAAACCTGATGACGTTCCCGTTCATCTCGTCAGCGGTCGAACAGGGCACCCTGAGCCTGCACGGGTTGTGGACCGATATCGGCGCTGGCGGGTTAGAGAGTTTCGACCCCATACAGAAGAAATTCGTTCCGGTCTGACGACAGTTCATAGTTAAAAAATGATGCGGAATACGGCTCTGATTCCGGGCCGTTTTTTCGTATGCTCCACACATGACGTTTGATTTTGGAGCTTGCTATGAAGATACTTAAACGAATTCTCGCAGGGCTGTGCCTTCTTGTTTTTCTGTTTGTCGCCGTCTCATACGTGTTGCCCGGCAAGGCGGAAGTGTCCCGCAGCATCACCATCGACGCCCCGGCTGCAGTGATCTTTCCGTTTGTGAATTCCATGCAAGCGACCGAGAAATGGTCACCCTGGCTGTCACGCGATCCGGAGACGAAACTAAGCTACAGTGGCCCCGAGGAAGGTGTCGGTAACAAGTTGAACTGGAGCTCGGATCACGCACAGGTCGGTACGGGGTCGCAGGAAATCGTCGAAAGCGTGGAAAATCAACTGGTCAAAACAGATCTGGACTTTGGGCAGATGGGCACGGCGTCGGCTTCGTTCACTCTGAAACCCGATGGTGACGCAACCAATGTGACTTGGGGGTTCGAATCCGATCTGGGGCTCAACCCCATGTCCCGCTGGATGGGGGTGATGATGGATAAATGGGTTGGCGGCGATTACGAGCGGGGGTTGAATAATCTGAAAGTGCTGATCGAAAATAACACCTAGACCCTTCTTGGGATCGCGACATACGTTCTGGTATGTCCACCAAGGCAGCGGGGGCCTCGCGGATCAATCCAAACGAAACCGCGCGAATTTGCCGAAATGGTCGGATCCCATGAACGGGCGCAGTTCGACTGTTCCGGTTGTTCCCTTCGGGAGCAAAAGGTTGTCGATTGGCAACGGTAGGTGCCAGCTGCCAAGATCATGAGTGTTCAGGACGGCCCCAAAACTCTGGTTGTCTGCTGCCGCCGCTATCCGCCGGACGCTTGCACCCCAAGGAACCATGTTGAAATCCCCGGCTATCAGAACCGGGCCATCCAGATCCGCAATGCGTTCCGCAATGATCCGGCTTTGGGTTGATTGGTCATAAGGAAAAGGCCAGTTCAGGTGGATCGATACGATCCAGACCAAAGACCCGTCCGGGGCTTCGACTTGTATTCCGACAAGACCATAACCTTTCAGGCAGAACCCGGACCCTTCGACAATCGGCAAAGTTGTCAGGATGGCAACGTTTTGTTCGGGACGAAACTCACAGATCACCTTTTCGGGGTAATGCTCGAACAGGTTGCTCATGTATTCACGGTTGTGACTCGAGACTTCCTGCAACGTCACGATCTGAGCATCGGATTCAATGATGTCGTCGGCCAGCGAATACCGGGGCCACGCCCGGCTCATAAGGTTCTTTTGATACAGGGTCAGACACGGACCGTCGCAGTCCTTGGGCGGGGCGGCGAAACTGGTTGCGATTGATCCGACAGCAACGGCGGCAAAGGCCAGGGTGACCAAAGCAAGGTATCTGGCGCGCATATACAGCAGGATCGCGGCACACGGCAAAAGCAGAACGCCGGCTTGTGGGCGGAAAAGCGCAAAGGAATCTCCGACCGCCAGGAATTGCCCGGTAAACCCGATGAGGATAAGCCCAACCAGAATGCCTGTACATCCTAAGATCAGGTATCTTCCAATTCTGCGTTTGGTCGAATTTCCCATGCTCTGCCTCTGATGCCCTGTGCAGGGCACCACCTGTTGTCTGCTCTGTCTCATCCGTTGCGTTCAGATCCGTGCTTAGCTGGCAAGCACGCCTGAATTTGTCAACTGGTCGGGGGAATGTTCCGAATTCAGGACCGGTATTTGAACATTTCGTTCGGACTGATGAGCCTAAAGGTTCCACTAGAGAGGAACGGGTGATGAAAGTGGGTCTGTGTAAGTTACCGGAGGTCCGCTTCGAGCCCAGATGCAAGGTTTTGTCGTCCTTGCTTTCTGATTAACGGTTGCCACCCGAGGTGCCGAAAATTCTCGGGTCTATTCAACACAATTTCATTGCGCGTTTCTTAAACTAACGCAGCACTGGCTTTGTAGACTTAGTGATTATCAAGCCTATAGAAGTTGTAACGTACCCCTTCATCAGCAATCGCATGTGCTTGGTGCCAGAGTACTGTCTTGGATCCCCTTTGCGCCTGTCCACGGTTAAATCAAGTGGATCGTCGCCTAAGCGAATATCCAACGGCTCCACTTTGTGTCCTTTGGATTGAAGGCGTTTCACAGCATCTTCAATGTCACGTAGGCGATAGATTGCGGTCTTTCCGCCTTTTGACGTCCGGGTGTTTGATGATAGGTTGAATTCCGTTGTATGCACAGCGACCCCACCGGGACGCAGGCAGTCCATCTGTTTCTCCAAAAAACGAACTCCGAGTTCGAGAGAACCGCAGTGCTCGAAAGAACACGTGGACCAGGTAAAGTCGTACCCTGAGATATCGCTGGGAATATCGTTCATATCAATGGGGCGAAATTTGACGCTCTTCTTAAATAATTCCTTTGAGCAGATCTCAGAGAAAAGTAAATCTTCGACTGATGCGCTCCATTGGCCAGTTGTCTCCCAACCTTCATTACCCTTGTTGTTGTCAGCCAGATCACTCGCTAGAACTTCGCAGCCCTTCGCTGCGAGGTAGGCAGGGATTCTTTCCTTACCAACTGCGAAACCCAAGCCCTTGATTCCGGGCTGGAGTAGGTCGCGTTCGCGCAAAGCTTGTAAAATGAAAGCCAGCTCCCAATACTTGCGATGGTGAGTATGAGGAAGATTGAGTTCTTCAATGCAGGCGGCAAACTCATTCGAGTTTAGGCGTCCTGTTCGAGCGATTTCTGAACCTAACGGGCCTTGGCTCAATGGGCTATTAGATGAGACGTAGCTTACTTTTGGGTCGCGCTCGAAATTTTCGATACGGATTTTGGGAGTTGGACGTAAGATTGCTTCTAGCTTATCGAAAAAGGCTCGAGCCACGGCGGTTCACCATTTAATTAACCGAGATAGTGTTTTAGTAAGTCCAACGCTTTATCGGATCAGAAAAGTTGAATATTGTAGTTTGAATATATTATCAACATTCCAAATGCTTGATGCACAAAGCCAGTCTTGTTCCGCAAGTTTGGCTTTCTAAAAAGAAACCCGCTGATCAAACAGCGGGTTTCTTTTTTAGTTTTTGCAAAGGCTGGATTGTCAGCCCTTTTTGAGAACCTCACGGCCCAGCAGTTCGGCGATCTGAACCGCGTTCAGGGCGGCACCCTTGCGCAGGTTGTCGCTGACGCACCACAGATTCAGACCATTTTCGATAGTCGAATCCTGGCGGATACGGCTGATGAATGTGGCAAAGTCGCCTGCGCATTCGATCGGTGAGACGTAGCCACCGGCTTCGCGCTTGTCGATCACCATGATGCCCGGCGCTTCGCGCAGGATATCGCGGGCTTCGTCTTCGTCCAGAAACTCTTCGAACTCGATATTCACGGCTTCGGAATGGCCGACAAACACCGGCACGCGGACGCAGGTTGCAGTGACCTTGATTGACGGATCGACGATCTTCTTGGTCTCGACAACCATCTTCCACTCTTCCTTGGTCGAGCCGTCTTCCATGAAGACGTCGATCTGCGGAATGACGTTGAAGGCGATCTGTTTCTGGAACTTCTTCGGGGCGACCTCGGTGGTAGGGTTGTAGACGGCCTTGGTCTGATCCCAAAGCTCATCCATGCCCTCTTTGCCGGCACCCGAAACTGACTGATAGGTCGACACAACAACGCGCTTGATCCTGGCGCGGTCATGCAGCGGCTTCAGCGCGACAACCATCTGCGCGGTCGAGCAGTTGGGGTTGGCGATGATGTTCTTGTTCTTGTAGTCGTGGATCGCCTGCGGGTTACATTCCGGCACGATCAGCGGAATGTCCGGGTCATAGCGATAGAGCGACGAGTTGTCGATCACCACGCAACCCGCCGCAGCCGCCTTGGGGGCGTAGACTTTGGTCGCCTCGGAACCCACGGCAAACAACGCCATGTCCCAGCCGGTGAAATCGAACGTGTCCAGATCTTTGGTCGTTAGGGTCTTGTCGCCAAAGCTTACTTCGGTACCCAGCGAGCGACGGCTTGCCAGGGCGGCAAGTTCATCAACCGGGAACTGGCGTTCAGCCAGAATGTTCAGCATTTCGCGGCCCACATTACCCGTGGCGCCGACGACTACGACGCGATAGCCCATTTCATGTCTCCAAAGTTAAGGACGCGCGTTCATAGCCGCGTTGCGGCGAAGAAAAAAGGGCTATCAGCGGGGTTTTCAACGACTGATGCCGAATTCAAGCGGTTCAATCGTTCAAAAGTCGTTCATAAAGCGCAACCAGCGCCTTTGCTTCGCCCTGAATGCCGAAATGCTGCTCGACATGGGCGCGGGATGCCTGGCCTGCTTGTGACAGGGAATCATTACTTTTCAGCATTTGGGCAATCGCCTCGACCAAGGCGGGAACGTCATCGGGGGTCACCACTTTGCCAAAGGACGGATCAGTAATAATCTCGGCAAACGCGCCGACATCTGTGGCCACGACCGGAACACCGCAGGCCATCGCTTCGAGAGGGGTCAAACCAAACCCCTCCCACCTTTGTGGCGCAACAAACAGGTCCAGGGCCTGATACCATTCAGCAATCTGATCTACCGCCACCTCGGGCTTGAAAAGGATGCGATCAGACAAGCCAGCTTTGGTGACTTTATCCTTCAGTTCGGCCAGAAAAGCGGTGTGTTTCTCGGTTGCCCGGCCCATGACGATGCCTGACACTGTGTCGAACCGTCCGCACAAGTCAATCATGGCGTCGACAAAGGCATCCGTGCCTTTTTGGTGTCGAATGCGGCCGTAACACCCTAACAGTACCCCATCCGGCAGCCCCAGCCGAGCACGGACGGCGGCCTTGTCTGAAGGTGGAACGAAGTCTTCTAGGTTGATGCCATGCATCACCACCTGCGAGTCCCGCTCAAGATACCCTGCGGTTTTGCGCGAGGTTGCAACGACCGCATCCATTTTGCCGATCAGCCATTTGGTATAGCCTGTGTGCGGCCTTTGGGACGCGCTTGTGAACAGCATTTTGAGCTTTAACCGGAACACATCGCGCAGGATAAGCCCCAGCAACATCTCGGTGTTGCGGCGTGCGTGCCAGACCCGCCTTTTACGACGTGACAGGAAAGGCAGTCGACCCAGCGGGATGTGCGGAGTGTCAGCGGGCAGACCCGGTCCAGTGGCGGCGATGTCGATCCATTGCGCCTGCAGCGGAACCAGCCGTGCGATGGTCGCGGTTACGCCCGAAAGTCTGCGTTTTAGATTTGGGGCTATGACAATGGGGTCTTTCAACAGGCTCTCCTGATGGTAGCGTCAATCCACACTATCCCGGCTGAATAGATAGATCACGCAACCAATGGCAAGGCTGACCGCAAAAAAACCGAATATTGCGGTGTAGGGTGCCGTTGATCCGTCTTGCACGGTGGCTGCGTGAATACGTCCGGTGACGAATTGAGCAATGCCAACGCCGCCGATGCCAAAAAGATTCAGCAATGTCACACCACGCCCCACCAGATGCGGAGGCACGAAGGCCCGACCATGGGCCATGATGACCGGAAAGCTGGCACCGGTAAAGCCGATCACGGCCATCAGCAGGACAGACAGCCATGTTGCATCCTCGATCCACAAGCAGAGCAAGCCCAACGCAGCTGCGCCCAGTGCGTTGCCAGCGAAAACCACCCATTTCCGGGTACCAAAAACGCGGTCCAGCGGTCCGTAGACAAAAGTGCCCGCAATCATAGCCGCACCCATGATCAGCGTTGCAGTGCCGATCTGAGTGGCACTTAAGCCAAAGACGTCGTTCAGGTACGGCCCGGCCCAAAGCCCGCGCAGCGCAGCAGAGGGGGCGTAGGCAACCAGCATCAGGGGCAGGATCAGCCACAGGGCAGGCTCCTTCAGCAGATCCAGCAGGGATCCCTTGTGTTCTGTTTCGACCTTCGCCGGGTCGTGAACAGTCAGCCACAGGCCCAATGCGATTGCGGCGGACACTGTGGCCAGCCCGACCATCGTTGCGCGCCACCCCATCCATTCCACGGCAAGCGCGGTTGGATAAGAAGCCACCAGATTTCCAACGGACCCTGCGCCCAACATCACGGCGGCCAATGTCGCAAACCGCGCCGGGGGGTATTCACGCGCAAAGATATAGTAGGAGGCCATCAGGACCGGAGAGCACCCGACACCGATCAGGCCCATGGCTATGCTGATGTGCAGGGGCGCTGTTGCGACTGCGAAAACCGCCGCTCCACCTGCCCCGCCCACCAGAAGCAGCGCGGCGGACGTGAGGCGGGGGCCAATCCTGTCCAGCGCCCATCCGACCGGGATCTGCATGACCGCGAACACGATAAACCAAAGACCGGAAGCAAAGGCCAGATCTTCGGGCGCGGCACTGATGTCACGTTCCAGATCCAGGCTGAGAACCGCAAGGAAGGCACGGAAAAACTGGCTGAGCACATAGCCCAGGCATAAAACCACCAAACCTGCCTGCATATTTAGCCCTTTCCTGCTCGTCCGAGGAAAATGCTTGGCACGCCGTGATGCAACGCACAAGCCTGTGTATTATGTTTCAAAATCAGGACATGGCTCGCCTTCCGGCTATCTTTGTCAAAACATTGATTCCGAGGGGGAGCATGAAAGACCTCCAGTCTGCATTTTACGAAAACCTTCCCTTGCAGCGCGATTTTACCCGTCTGTCAGACCCTGCGCAGTTTTCAAAACTGCCCGATGATTGGGTTCTGGGTGTTGCCGACATTGTCGATTCAACGGGCGAAATTGCGCGGGGCCGGTACAAGACCGTTAACACTGTGGGCGCTGCGGTCATTTCGGCCATGATCAATGCAATGGACGGCGCGTTGTTTCCGTATGTTTTTGGCGGCGATGGGGCGGGGTTTGCTGTCCCGCCTGGAAAAGCTGAAACCGCCCGGACTACGCTGGCTGATTTGCGGCGCTGGGCAGATGAAGAGTTCTCCATGCCATTACGGGCGGCGCTGGTGTCGGTGGCTGATATTCGCAAAGCGGGTAAGGATCTGCGTGTTGCGCGCTATGCACCCTCTGCCGGAGTGGATTACGCCATGTTTTCCGGCGGCGGTCTGGCCTGGGCCGAGGCCGGGATGAAAGCCGGGCAAAATATGGTCACACCCGCAGGGCCAGGTGCGCAGCCGGATCTGACAGGCCTTTCTTGCAGGTGGTCCAACAGCCCGGCCCGTCACGGTCAGATCGTTTCACTGGTCGTACAGCCCACACCGTCAGCAACCGAACGGGACTTTGCCGATCTTGCGCAATCCGTCTTGTCCGCGTCGGAAGCGCTTGAGCGTGCTGGCCATCCGGTGTCGGAAAAGGGTCCGCCCATGACATGGCCTCCACCCGGCCTTGACATCGACGCGCATGTGTCGCGCAACGGGCGTCATGTGATTTTGCACAAGCTCGTCCTGCTGGTTCAAAACCTGTTGATCGCGGTATTGTTCAAAACTGGCCTGCGGATGGGACGCTTTGAGCCGGACCATTACAGACATATGGTCAGTAGTAATGCCGATTACCGAAAGTTTGATGACGGGCTGAAAATGACGCTCGACTGCGATCCGGACACATTGCGCCAAATCGAACACCTGCTTGAAGAGGCGCGTCGCCGTGGGAAAATCAGATACGGTTTGCACGCACAGGACGAGGCGATGATGACATGTATCGTCCCCTCGGCCACACGGGATGACCATGTGCATTTTGTTGATGGTGCCTCGGGCGGCTATGCGCAGGCCGCTGCGGCCATGCGCACTTGAATGTCTAGGAAGGTTTCCATTGCGCGGCCAGCGCGCGTGCCGCCTGTGCCAGCAGCATCACATCAATGCCGACCGCCAGAAATTGGGCGCCCATGTCCAGATAGGCCTGACGCGCTTCGTCATTGGTGGCAAGGATGCCCGGCGCTTTGCCTGCGGCCTTGATCCGGGCCAGGGCGTCCGCGATGACCGCACGCACCTCGGGTGCGGCGCTGTTGCCCTTGTACCCCATGTCGGTTGACAGATCAGCGGGGCCAATGAAAACGCCATCCACACCTTCGACTTGAAGAATGTCATCCAACGCGGCCACTCCGGCGCGGGTTTCCACCTGCAACAACAGGCAGATTTCCTGATCTGCGGTCTGGATGTAGTCGCTTGTCGCCCCATACATCGTGGCGCGCGATGCCGCTGCACCAACACCCCGCACCCCGTCCGGCGGATAACGGCAGGCACGGACCAGATCCTGCGCCTGCGCGGCGCTTTCAACGACCGGAACCAGTACTGTTTGGGCACCGGAATCCAGAACCATCTTGATCAGCCAGGTCTCTCCAACAGGGACCCGCACAACGGGATGAGATGCGCTGCTGGCCAAAGCTGTCAGTTGATCCCGGATCGAGCGGATATCATTTGGCGCATGTTCACCATCGATCACCAGCCAATCGAAACCCGCGGTTCCCATGATCTCGGCGGTGACGGATTCAGCAAAGCTCATCCAGCAACCAATCTGCTGTTCACCCTTTATTAGAGCCTGTTTGAACATATTCTTTGGGGCTGACATGCTGAAACCTCATATTTGAGCCGGTGCAGGTGAGAAGGACATGAAATGGACCTCGGTCGCATCATCAACGGTCGTTCCTAATTGTCCAGCCTGAAATCGGCTCGCATAACGTGCGAATACGGGTGTGGGCGCTGCTGCCGTGTGTCTGGTTGCTTGCTTATATCCCGGATTTCGGTGATAATTTTTCTATGACCGACGATCTCCCTCTGACGTCGCGATCTTTGCCCATTGCGCTTTTGCGTGCGCGGGAAAAGGTTATGGGACCCATTCGAGCAATGCTGGCTGACGCTGGCGTCACGGAACAGCAGTGGCGCGTGTTGCGGGTGTTGAACGAAGAAGGCCCGCAAGAGCCGACCCATATCGCCGATCGCGCCTGCCTGCTGCTGCCAAGCCTGACACGCATTCTGCAAAAGCTGGAGACCCGTGGACTGATCACGCGGCGCAGCCATCCGGCAGACCGACGACGTCAGGTTGTTGAGATCAGCACAAAAGGGGTTCAGATCATTCGCGCCAATCTGGCTGCAAGCACGGCTCAGGCGGAACGTATTCGATCTCAGCTTGGACCGGACAAGCATGAACTCCTGCTGGATCTGCTGAACGAGTTGAAAGACCTCGAATCCTAATCATTGGCACTGCATCAGATGTCTTCGGCTGTGACCCCGCCGGAAACTGTAGGGGGAGTCTCCGACGGGGCGGCCAGACCCGGACTGGTCGTTGGTGCCTGGCCCAAGACCGGTTACGTCAAACCTGACGGTCCGGCCTGTGCTTCGGAGTATATGAAAAGCCTGTGTTGTGGCTCTGAAAAGGGTCTTTTGACCCTTGGGGGAGGGGCCTTGCACCTATACTCTCCGAAACTGGTTTAGGCAGTTGCCGACCGGTAAATGGGTCAGCGTATGGTTTGCCGACGTCACTTTGGTGAAATGCTTTACCAAAGCTGCTGTTCTGAATTTTGACACCGCACCGAAATCGGCGCGGGCCTGACTACCTGAGGATTTAGCCCGGATTTGGACTGAGCCAAGAGTTGTTTCGACCTGTTTGTGTACTGGTGAGACCATAAAAACTGATGAAACCAATTTTTGACACGGCGTCAGTCATTCCGGTCAGAATTGAGCCGTTTCACGCTGAAACACCTCTTCGAGATTGGCGAAATACAGCGTGTTTTCTGGGCTTGCTGGCGGGTCTGGCAGACGTAATATGGCAGTTGCGCAACCTTCAGGGACTATCATGCCAAACAGCCTGTTTCCGCTTCCGGACCCGATCTCCATCCCCGTTGTCGGCGCGGCGGCCGGATATCCCATTGGACGGATCTTCTGCGTCGGTCGAAATTATGCAGCCCATGCCGCCGAAATGGGGAATGAGGTGGATCGCGAGGCACCTTTTTACTTCACCAAATCCGTCCCGAACGCCGTACTCTCAGGTGTGACGGTTCCTTATCCTGCCGGGACCCAGAATTACCATCATGAGATGGAATTGGCATTGGCCATTGGAAAGCCCGTGTTTCGCGCCACTAGCGCGCAGGCGTGGGATGCCGTTTTTGCCTATGGCTGCGCCCTGGATATGACGCGCCGTGATCTGCAAATCCGCGAGCGCAACAAGCAGCGGCCCTGGGATCTGGGAAAGGACGTCGAATACGGAGCGGTCTTTGCCCCGTTGACACCAGCCACCGACTGGACCCCGGAGGATGACAAACGCATTCAGCTAAGCGTAAACGGAGAGTTGCGCCAGAACGCGACCCTGGAGGAGCTGATCTGGAAGATCGACGAGATTGTCATGCACCTGTCCGGCTTTTACCACCTGCGCCCCGGTGACCTGATCCTGACCGGTACACCGGCTGGTGTTGGTCCGGTCGTTGCGGGGGATGTTCTGACAGGTAAGATTGATAGGCTGGAGCCGGTCAAGTTGACCCTGTCAGACGCAGAATAGACCCTAAACGGGCTCTTTCAGCCAGTCCTTGGCGAAAGTCACATGTTCCACACCGGCCAGTCGCCGCACCCGGTCCAGCTCGGCGTTCAGGCGTCGGGTACGGGCATCTGACCAGCGGACCCGGCGCTCGGGCCAGAGCGCTTTGACGTGAAGCAGGTCACGATCGCGGTGGGCTTTCATATCGATACGGCCAATCATACGGTCGCACTCAAGCAGCGGAAAAACGTAGTACCCATAGGTTCGTTTGGCCTCGGGGACGAAAACCTCGATGCGGTAGTGAAAGCCGAACAGCCGCTCGGCCCGGTTGCGGTCGCGCAGCATGGGATCAAACGGGCTGAGCACGCGAATGCGGCCTGGTGGCTGCGGTACTTCGGTCGTCAGATCTGGTCGGGCGTATGTCTTGCGCAAGCGCCCATCGGCACAGGTAACCTCGATTTCTTCAATATCGCCACTTTCCAGCGCCGCAGCGCACCAGTCTTTTGCCTCAGCCGCGCTGACGGTGTCCCAGAAAGCCGCCAACTCTCCGGATGTTGCAAATCCCAGCCGGTCCAGTGCGGCGTTGCACAGCCAATCCACGGTCCCCTCGGCATCACAGGGCGTGCTGCCGGGGCAGAGATGTGTTTCAATCACGCGCTCTGTCAGATCATAGCGTTTCTGGAAGCCATCCCGACCAACGACGGTCAGGGCACCCGAGCGCCACAGATACTCCAACGCGGTTTTAGATGGGTGCCAGTCCCACCACCCGCCCGAGCCCTTCTTTTCATCCTTGCCAACATCCGATGACGACACCGCCCCATGGTCGCGGATGTGTTGCAGGACAGTGTCAAACTGCTGTTCGAACCCATCCCGCCGCCAGTTCTTCCACCGTGCCTTCAACATATCCGCATCCCGCTGAAAGCGCAGATGCCAATGCTGATAGAACTCCATCGGAATGACCGCTGCATCGTGCGTCCAATGCTCGAAAAGCGCATTGTCCCTTTCATAGAGCCTTTTCAGGTTGGCGCTGCGATAGGCGGGCCTGCGCGAGAACAGGATCATGTCATGTGCTCGGGCAACGGTGTTGATGCTGTCAAGCTGAACAAACCCAAGCCGTTGGATCAGATCCAGAAGCGCGACACCTTTGGCCGAACCCGAGGGTTGTTCGCCCAAAGCGTGGCGGTCCATGAAGATCGCCCGTGCCGCCCGATTGTCGAGCCTTTTCAGGGGTGTGTTCATCGCCGTTTCAGCGTGTCACCATAACTGATCGTGGGGGTCAGAGTAACGCGTGTCTCGATCTCGGTATCAGGATTTTCCAGACGTTCGGCGATGATCTGGGCGGCTTGACGGCCGATTTCCAGACGACAGGCGTCCATCGTCGCGAGTTTTCGGGGCAAGCCTTGCAAAAGCTCGACATTGTTAAACCCGGCCAGGCCGATCTGTCCCGGAATATCGATACCCTGTTCCAGCAGGTACAGCAGGCCACCGGCCCCGATCATATCGTTCGAGTAATACAGAAAATCCAGCTCGGGTGAGCGTTCCAGCATGGCCTGGGTCATCTCGCGCCCTTTGGCCAGGGCCGATCCGCCGGAATAGAACTCGCGATCCTCGATCTCGATCCCGTGTTTGCCAAGAACTTCGGTAAAGCCCTCGAACCGCTTCCGTGCGCGATGGTCCAGCGGCATCTTGGTACCCATGAAACCGATATGCTGATACCCGGCCTTCAGGATTGCCTGCGCCATTTCGCGCCCGGCGCGACGATGTGAGATCCCCACCATCGCATCTACCGGTTTGCCATCCGTGTCCATGATCTCGACCACCGGAATACCCGCCGAATCCAACATGGCGCGTGCGGCTTCGGTATGTTCAAGCCCCGCAATGATCACGCCAGAGGGCCGCCACGAGAGCATCTCGTACAGCACTTTTTCCTCTTTCTCGGGCAGATAATCGGTTACACCCACCACGGGTTGCAGTTCGGTGTCTTCCAACACCTGGTTGATGCCTGTCATCACCTCGGGGAAGACCATGTTTGAAAGCGAAGGGATGATCACCGCGATCAGATTAACCCGGCTGGACGCCAATGCGCCCGCGATCTTGTTGGGAACATAGCCAAGCTCCTTGGCGGCGGCCAGAACGCGGGTGCGGGTGGCGTCGGACACATCCCCCCGGTTACGCAGAACCCGGCTTACCGTCATCTCGGATACTCCGGAAGCTTCGGACACATCACGAAGGGTAAGCGGGCGTTTGGTTTCACTGTTCACGGGAGGCACCTGCGTTGTTGTTTTGTCCGATGGTAGCGTGAACAGGTCGGTGTGTACAACAATTGTGCAAAGGCGATGACAACCCGGAAAATCCCGGTTACAGAGAGCCTGGCACGGCCCCGTGGCTCAACTGGATAGAGCAGCCCCCTCCTAAGGGGCAGGTTGCAGGTTCGAATCCTGCCGGGGTCACCAAAAAATCGGATAATTTAGCAGATACCGGGTTTCTGCGGCCAGCGTTGTCGTCTTGGTTTGCTGAACTTTGCGGGGGCAAATGCCGAAACATGTAAAACTCTCACCGTTCGTTCTTCAATAACATTACGCAGCCTACCCGATAAGAACGCCACCAATCATGGCGAGGGCGATTCAGACTGAGAGGTATCGTTCAAAAACGGTCACGTCAGTGCTTCGGAGGTTTGGTCCGTCAGTTTGCCTGAAGTCAGCGCAGCAAGGGCAACCATCACGGTCGCGGTCCCGAGAACCAGGGACAATCCTCCGATCTGATAGGTCAGGCCGGACAGAACCGTGCCGATCAGCCGGCCTGTTGCATTTGCCATGTAATAAAATCCGACATCCATTGTCACACGTTCGGACCGGGTGAAGGCCAAAATCAGATAGGAATGCAGCGATGAATTCACCGCAAATATTGCTCCGAAGATCAGCAGCCCAGCCACAAGCGTTATGGTCAGCCAGGTTTCAGGCCCATGTGACAGCGATACGGCCAATGTTAGAGCCGCAGGAACGCAGAAAAGGGCACTCGCCCAACTGCGCGCCGCGCGGATCAAATCGCCTTCGGTTCGATCCGCCGCACGAAGGATCTTTGGCGCGTAGGCCTGCACTGCGCCATAGAGGATGACCCACAGCGCCATGAATGTTCCGATCATGAAGAACGCGGCACGGTTGCCGTCGTCGGTGCCATCCGACAGGACGGTGTAGAAATAGACCGGAATGCCGACCACGAACCAGACATCGCGCGCGCCGAACAGAAAGACACGCGCTGCGGATAGCCAGTTCACATTGGCGGATTTTGACAATACTTCCGAGAATTTTGCCCCTTTTCGCCCCTTCGGCAGGCCCGCTGGCATGAACAGGATAACTGCAAACAGGATCAGTGCCAAAACCGCCGCCATGACCAGGATTGCCGCCATGAATCCCAACGTGGCCAGCATGGCCGCGCCCAACAGGAAACCCAGCCCTTTGACGGCATTTTTTGATCCGGTCAGCACAGCGACCCACCGAAACAACCCGCCGCCCTCGGCCGGGGCCAGCAGCTTGACAGATGATTTCGACGACATCTTGGCCAGATCCTTGGCCACTCCGCTTGCCCCCTGCACCATCATCACAAAGCTGACCGAGGCGGTAACGGTCCAGTGCGGATCAAGCTGCGTCATGGCAAGCAACGCCACCACCTGCAGCCCCAATCCTGCATAAAGGGTGGACGTCAACCCGAACCGGGCGGCAATCCAGCCTGCGGCCAGGTTGGTGACGATCCCAGCAATCTCATAAAGCACAAACAGATAGGCCAGCTGAACCGGTGAGAATCCCATGGTGTGAAAGTGCAGCAGCACCAACATCCTGAGCGCCCCGTCAGTCAGCATGAAGGCCCAATAAGCCGCCGTGACCGCGACATAAGCCGACAGTCCTTCGGGCCGCTGGGTCACAGCGAGGACCCGACCATCAGCGCCACATCCACCAAGCGGTGCGCATAGCCCATCTCATTGTCGTACCACGCATAGACTTTCACCTGTGTCCCGTTTGTCACCATGGTCGAGGGCGCATCGACAATCGAGGAGCGTTTGTCATTGGTGTAATCGGTAGATACCAGAGGGCGGGTTTCATAACCCAGAATATCCTTCAGGTCACCCTCAGCCGCCGCTTTTAAGAGGGCGTTGACCTCGTCAACCGTGGTGGCCCGCTCAACTTCGAATACGCAATCGGTCAGCGAGGCGTTCAAAAGCGGCACCCTGACGGCGTGACCGTTCAGACGCCCTTTGAGTTCCGGATAGATCAGTGTGATGGCGGTGGCCGAGCCGGTCGTGGTCGGGATCAGTGAGTTGAGGGCCGAACGTGCGCGCCGCAAGTCTTTTGCGGGCCGATCAACGATCGTTTGCGTGTTGGTCACGTCATGGATCGTGGTCATCGACCCGTGGCGAATCCCCAGATTCTCGTGGATCACCTTGACCACTGGTGCCAGGCAATTTGTCGTGCACGAGGCCGCCGTCACGATCCTATGCGCCGCGGGGTCGTAGGTTCCGTCATTTACACCCATGACGATATTGGCTGTCGGGCCGTCCTTGACCGGAGCCGAGACGACGACCTTCTTCACCCCGGCATCAAAATAGGGGGCCAGCTTGGCCTCGGTCTTGAACACGCCCGTACAGTCGATCACCACGTCAACACCGTCCAGTGGCAACGCGCTCAGGTCTTTGGTGCCAATGAACGGCAGGCGGGTTTCGTTCACAGTGATGCTGTCGGCATCAAAGCTGAATTCTGCATCCCATCGCCCGTGTACCGTGTCGAACTCCAACAGATGCGCGTGCATCTGGGGATCGCCGACGGCATCGTTGATCCAGGCAATCTTAGCCCCCCGTTCCAACAAGGGCTTCAGGGCCAGTTTCCCCATTCGGCCAAGACCATTCAAAGCGTAGGTCGTCATGGTGCATCCTCAAGTGGCGACCGCGCGATTTCATCAACGGCGGATTGCAGTGCGATCCGGTCCAGGCTTTCAACCGGTAGTGATGTAAAGGCTTGAATCCGACGCTTCAGCGCGCCGTACGCGTTTTGAAAGGCCAGGCTTTTTTCGGCATCGGTACCTTCTGCCTTGACCGGATCTGCCATGCCCCAGTGACCGCTGATTGGCTGGCCTTCCCAGGCGGGGCATTCTTCGTTCGCAGCCTGATTGCAGACCGTAAAGACGAAATCCATTTCAGGCGCGCCCGACCCCGAGAACTCGGATACATTCTTTGAGCGGAGCGCCGAAGTATCGTGCCCCTTGTCTTGCAGAACCTGAATTGCAAACGGGTTGAGTTCGGAAAACGGCCGTATGCCGGCCGAATAGACAGTGAACCGATCCCCGCCAATATCCCGCAAAAGGGATTCGGCAAAGATCGACCGGGCAGAATTACCCACACAAATGAATAACACGTTGAATTTTCGGTCAGCCATGGTTTCACGTCCTTTCGCCAAGGGCACGCAAAGATTGGGTCGGCCACGGCAGCAATCCACGAGCAGGAAATCGAACATGTGCTGCACGTTCTTCATCTCAATCGAATAGAGCAGTGACGTCCCGGAGCGTTCCTGCTTGACCAGCCCGGATCGCTGCAACGCGTTGAGATAGTTCGACAAGGTGCTGGACTTGATCCCCAGTTCCGACGCCAGTTCCCCCGCTGGAACAGTGTCAGGATACCGTCGCATCAACATGCGAAATACGGTGATACGTTGCGGGTGGCCAAGGATGGCCAGCTGGTCGGTTATCTCTTCCATCATATTTCATGAAATATAGAATAATAAACTTAGAGTCAAAACTACTCATGCGTCGTTACAAAAATTTCACAAACTGGAAGCTCGCCCCATTGGATTGATCATTGGCCCAATACGTCGACGACAACCTCTGGTGAAAAGGGGGGAAAGGCCCGAACGGACATAACTGGTCTTGCAGGCTTTAGGCTGACAGTTTAAATGGGCTATCTCATCCGGTAGAGGCCAGTTTCGGATGACTCAAGGCGCCGCTGTAGCTCAGCTGGTAGAGCACGTCATTCGTAATGATGGGGTCGGGGGTTCGAGTCCCTTCAGCGGCACCATTTGACTTTCAGAGGTAGACAGAAACCGTAAAGCCTTGAACGGTAAGGTGGTTTCTGCGGTTCGAAGTCCAGTTTCACGTGATACTGTAAGTGGTTCGGCAAAGGCCAATCGCAATACCGTTCTCTTGAGCTCATAGGAGCCTTTTTCCCAAATCTTCCAAGGACTTGAGAGAAACTCCATAGAGAGTTCGAACATGTTGTCAAAGTTTTCCTGCGGCAGGTCCTGATTGGCCAGTTTTTCCTCCAAAACTGCGGTTTCAGAACGTAACTCTGCGATCCTCGTTTCGTAGGCGCGAGCTGTCTCGTCATGCTGAGTTCGAGCAGCCCTGTCGACCAGCGAACCGATTTCGGATTCTATTTGCCGTAGGCGGGTTCTATGTCGTGAAGCCTCGTCTTTGGAGTTCGAACGACAGCGATCCCACGCATCTCGAAACATTTGACCGGCAAGTTCGAACGTCTTGGCCGTCGGGATGAGACCCTTCAAAACATGCTCGAACTCGGTCTCCAATTTGTCCCGCGCAATCGACTTGCCCCGTTGGCCGCAACCTTTGTGGTGGCAGAGGTAGTAAGGGTACAGTCTCCCTGTTCCGCTTTTTGACCAACACGAGGTCAAGCTGTACCCACATTCACTGCACGTCAGAAAGCCGCGTAAAACGAACTCACGGTCGATATTCTTGCGTGCAGGCGCGACCTTCTTCCCGTTCAGACGGTCCTGATTGATCAGGTAACTCTCATAGGAGATCAGCGGCTCATGTTGAGCCTTTGTAAGTGGGACACCCCATTCAGGCTTCTCCAAATACCCCGCGTACACCAATCTTGTCAGCAAGCCGGTCACGCGGTCGAACTTAACCTCCTTTGCGCCCCTAGGGCGAGGGTACTCGGGCTTGTTGTCCAAGAAGCGCTTCACCTCTGCTTGGCTTTGAAACCGACCGGAGGCGAATCCCTCCAGCGCTTCGCGAATGATCGAGGCCTCGGGCTCCTTAGGGATCAGAAGCTTACCCCCGCCCGGAGCCTTGGTGTACTGATAGCCAACCGGTGCAGCGAAGGTCCAATAACCATTCTTTAGACGGGCAATCGTACGGGTCTTAGACAACTCCGCATTTTTTTCGCGGTCGCGAGAAGCTAACAATGCCCAGAGCATTTCCAAGAATCTACTTTCGGCGTCAACTCCGAACTTGGTCTTAGAGCTGTCAATAGCGGCGCCTGCGGTCATGATTTTGTTCCGCAACTCTGTATGGGCACCGACATCACGCGCAAAACGCGAAATGTCATCGACGATTACCATATATTCACGTGCGTCAACACGGTTGAGAAAATCGAGCAGGAGATTCATACCGGGCCGGTTCGAACTGGCACCTGAGATCACGTCGGTAAAGACGTCCTCAACCATCATGCCGCATTGCTGCGCGTAATCCCTGCAGCTCCGCTCCTGACTGGACAGACCCGCGCCATCCATCGTTTGCTTGATTGATGAGACGCGGCAATAGATGACACATTTGGTCCGCTTCTGTTTCTGCTGCTTGTCAAACATTTGCGGTCCCTCCGATGCTGTACGAAACATTGCTGCAGCGAGACTTATGCGTAGGTAGGCTGATGATCTCCGCGCCGCCTGTCTGTACGGGATGAATACCGTAGCCAAGGTCAACAAAGGCGACGATCACAGTCCAAAGCGCCTTCAAAAATTCCGCCTTTTGCTCGTCGGAGACACCGCTGCTGTCGAGGAAGCTTTGATAACGGTCAACGTCAACCTCCAGTCGCTCCCGGTTCAGGTGGTGACGGTTTCTTGCTTCGACAAAATCGATGATTTTGTCATGGTTCAATTCGTGATTCATGTTCGAACTCTCCTTGTTTTTCAGTTTCATCCAGTTCCAAAAAATGGATTAGTAGCAACAAGTTACAGGTGGAGAGCGCCACTTGGGAAGGTAAGAGTAAATGACACACGCCGCTGCAGCGCAGGGCCAAATGGTCAAAATCTTTTGTCACATTTGTTGCGGCAACGGCCTTGGCTCGTTGGTGCTAAATCTGAGCCTTGTGGAATTTGTCACATCCACGAAAGCAGCAGCTTTGTATTTGGATTGCAGTCAGTCTCCGAATGTCACGCAAAGTGACACGAATCAATTGGCGAGCGTGACGTTTTGACTGCAGTGAGAGGGGGCTCCATTGCATCTTGGGTACTGTTGCCGCAAACCAGATGCGCCGATTCAGCAGTTAACCCAATTTCCATCTATCTGGAGCATAGCTGATTAGGGCTGAGCAAGTTTTGCTTAGCCAAAATCAAAGGTCAGTTAGTCGGAGAGTACTATGTGAAGTCAAAGCTCAAATTGGAAGGGCGGCTTGTTGGTCAAACATTTGATCCTTGATTTCGAGAGCCGGAGCGAAAGCCGGATTCAACACGAAACGAGCATCATCACCCAGGCGCCTTAGTCGGATAAGAATCTGTTTCAGATCGTACCGCACATCAAAAATGTACTGGTCCTTCTCTTCCAGAGAGAGGCCCAGTACCCCGTGATATAGAAGGAAATCTCGAATGGCTTCGAACTTGTCCTCTGGAATGCCAGCTTCGAGTACAATTGAAAGCAGTTGGTCTTTGTCTAGTTTAGAGTTGCTATCCAAGAAGTAGTACAGCAACTCTTTGGCCTCAGGAAATACGTCGCTAAGTTCACGATCTAGTTCCACGAGCAAGTCCTGCGAGTATGCCTTGAGACCTTTGAAATAGTCTTCTTGGTCGATCTTTTCTTTACGAAAGTTGACGGCAAACGCCCGTGCGTGACTGAGCAACTTCAGTACATTGCGAGGTCGCATTAACGACCGATCTATCAAGAAACTGGACGACTCTTCTCCGAAGACGTGAGAAATGGAAATCGCGGCCCAAATGTCCGCAAAACTCGCATTTTCAAAATCGTCATCTAGGTTAGAAACAAGCCGAAGCCTTAGCAGCTCTCGAAGAAGATCGGGGTCATTCCAGTCCAATGTGGCCCGCATTTCTTTGCCGTAGTCGGGTGAATTGGCCATCAAGTGCTGATATACGTCGTTCCGAACGAAGACTATGCACCGGAATACATGTCCGCGCTTTTGCATATCTCTCTCGACTTTACGACCAGCGTCAATCAGACAGCGAAGTGTGACCGCGTCGATCGTATCTACACCTATGGTAGACCAACTCTTGTCGAGGTTGTCGAAAAGAACCAGAACGTTCTCTTTATGGTCCAAGTACTTTGAAACTGCTTCTTTCAGCGCTTTCAAATTATGGCTGTATAGTATTTCGGTCAGAATCTCCGCCGTGATTTTCCCACCATTATCGTTGCTTACTTTTGAAGAATAGTTCTCAGCAAGGTGCTGCGATAATTGCATTACGCGTTCGGAAAAATCGCCTTCTGAGACGCCTTTGCTACCCTTGTAGATTTGTTCAAGCTCTTCGTATTCATCTCTGATTTGATGATTGAATCTGTACGAATGCTGATCTTTTTCGAGAAGCTTGTAGGTCACTTCGAGTAGGATCAAATACTCCCAGAATGCAGTGATCAAGTGTTGTCGCGACCCATCGGCGAGGTGCTCGAGTATCTCGTCTTTTAGTTTTAAAAGTTGGTAACTTTCTGGTTTTAGATCCACCACAATATTGCGTTTATCGGCCCGCGTGGTGTCCCGTAGCCTGATAAATAGAGCCGTTTTTCCAGAGCCTTTTCGACCTACGACTAGGTTCACCTCTCCTCGAGACGCTCTTAGGTACTGGTCAGTTTGAAGATAATAATTCTCGAGGGTAGTCATTTCGTTCTCTGCAGTGGGGTCGCCCACAGAGACTCTTCCAAGCAAGTTGGGTGCTGTGATTGGGGGTGGTGAAGACTCTTGCTGCTTCGCGTTTATTTCTGGGCAGAACTCAGCGACGATGTCTGCGATGTCGGTTTTGTCTTTATAGGTTTTTACTTGATCTCTGATATCCAGAGGGATTTCAGTCATGTAAGGCGCAACCAGCAGCAGAGGTTTGTTCATTCCATCCGCCAAACCTGCGATGAACAAGGCTCTAATCATCTGTTCGATATTGCGGTCGTCTAAAAGCGCTATGACACCTGCAGACTGGGCTACTTGAGAAATGGCATCTGTAGCCGATAGTCGAATGTCTTCGGTCGATGAGAATGATCTAAAGCGATATCTCGCTTTTTTTACTCTGCTTATCAGGTAGGAAGAGGCCTCCGATCCACCATTGTTCGGCAGGACATACACTGGTGCCTTGTGGTTCACCGTGGCCTCAAAGGGCAAAGGGTCCTCAGAAACGTAACTGGTAAGCTTGTTACGCAGGTCGTCATCAGAACCGTAAGATTTATAGCCGATTGTGTCGAAGATACCCACTGCCTTAGCGATCTCCCGATCACCTTCGATCTGGTTGCTTCTTATGAGAAGAACTTTCTTCTTTCTTCCAATCGAAAAACCCACCTCATAGACAACATTGAGGTTGAGGTAGGTAATGTCCGCTACGACGAACGGTGATGCGTCGATCCCTTCGATTATTGGGGAAATCAAATTCTTACCTGAGATATCGTTGAATTCCCAAGGCTCAAATCGGGTGGGGCAGCCGTCTGCTGCGTTGGCCTTCCTCACTCCTGTCAGAATTGTATCTGACAAATCACCATCACGAGACGTGTACGCGACAAAGGCCGAAGGTTTTTCCGTGGACATGTTAGCTGCTCAAATCTTTTCTACCACTTCAGGTAGAATGACAAAATCGTGCCAAGGCAGCAAGCGGTACCGACATTTTTTGTTGTAGTAATTGAACTTACATGTTGCCTGCATCTTATGTGGTGGCAACCTAAACGGCGGCACAGCAACTTACGCCGTCGTTTAGGTTGGGCATGCTACAAACCTAGATGCCGAACTTAGAACGCACCCTTGAGCGCCTTCTCCCATTGCGCCAGAGAATGGAATATGCGGTTCGAGGTTTCTCCCTTTAGGTGCACCACAAGTTTCAGTATCCACGCTTTGACGCAAACCCTTCGACTTCCGGTCGGGCCCGATTCAGTGCGGAGAATCGTGTTATGATATTGGCAAGCACTGCGTTTTCTATCACCGTACCATATCGTCTGGTCGACCAAGTATCGCTATAAGGTGCTGACCGGTGCGGTGCGCCTGCGGGTGCGCGCCATCGTCCGTCAGGTCTGCCACGAGAACGAGGTCGACATCTTGCGCGGGGTGTTGTTGAGCGATCCCGTGCATTTGTTCGTGTCGGTGCCGCCGAAGATTGCCATCTCGGGTCTGGTGCGCAAGATGAAGGGCCGTTCGTCTCACAAAGTGCAACGGGAAGTTCCCGCGCTGCGCAGTCGCTACTGTGGACGCCGGTTCTGGGGCAGGGGGTATTTCTCAACCACCAACGGCGCCATCACCGAAAACATCGTGCTGCAATACCTCGAAAACCATATCGCCGATCCCGCCGACGCCAGTCTGTAGTCGTTTAGTCCCGGCATCATATGAATTGAGGTTAAGTGTTTGATATTGTGCCTTGGCTTAGACAATCACCTCGATCGCCTCCTGAGCGCCAACGCCAAACACCCGCTTATAGCGTTTGATCTGGTCCTTCGGGCCCATCGCCTTTTCCGGGTTGTCCGACAGCTTTACCGTCGGGCGTCCATTGGCGGATACGGCTTTGCAGACCAATGAGAACGGTGCCAGCGAGTCATTTGGAACCAGACCGCGGAAATCGTTGGTCAGCAAGGTACCCCAGCCAAAGGATACTTTGGTGCGGTCGGCAAACTGCGCATGCAATTCCTGGATTTTGTCCACATCCAACCCGTCCGAGAAAATGATCCGTTTCTGGGTCGGGTCTTCACCGCGCGCTTTCCACCAGTCGATGGCCACCTCGGCGGCGGTGGCCGGGTCGCCGCTGTCGATGCGAATACCGGTCCAGCCCGCCAACCAGTCGGGCGCGTTGTCCAGAAAGCCCTTGGTGCCGTAGGTATCGGGCAGAATGATGCGCAGATTACCGTCATGTTCGTCATGCCAATCGCTGAGAACGTCATAAGGGGCCTGCGCCAGTTCGGCATCGGTGTCGGCCAGCGCGGAATAGACCATCGGCAGCTCATGCGCGTTGGTGCCGATGGCCTCAACCTCACGCCGCATCGCGATCAGACAGTTTGATGTTCCGGTAAACGCGGGGCCAAGCCCTTCGATCATTGCCTGCACGCACCAGTCCTGCCACAGGAAGGAATGCCGTCGCCGCGTGCCGAAATCGGCAATCCCCAGACCGTTGATCGTGCTCAGCTTTTCGATCTTTTCCCATACGCGGGTCATCGCGCGGGCATATAGCACCTGTAGCGCAAACCGACGCATGTCGTTCAGCACTGCACGCGAGCGCAGTTCCATCAGCGCCGCCAGCGCCGGAATTTCCCACAACATGACCTCGTGCCATTTGCCTTCGAAGGTCAGTTCATACTGATCGCCTTTGCGTTCAAGGTGGTAGGGCGGCAGGCGCATATTCTCGAACCATTCCATGAAATCGGAACGGAACATCTGGCGTTTTCCATAGAACATGTTGCCCCGCAGCCAGGTGCTTTCCCCCCGGCTGAGACTAAGCGAACGGATATGATCCAGCTGTTCCCGCAGCTCGCCTTCATCGATCAAACGGGCCAAAGGCACGTGATTCGACCGGTTGATCAGGGAAAACACCACATTTGTTTGGGGCTTGTTTCGAAACACTGACTGGCACATCAGCAGTTTGTAGAAGTCTGTGTCGATTAAAGACCGGACAATCGGGTCAATCTTCCATTTATGATTGTAGACGCGGGTCGCGATGTCGACCATGGGGAACTCCTGCGATTTCCGTAGTTAGATCAATCGACAACGGGAATGGCAAGAGTCGCTGATTTGGTGACAATGCCAGCATGACGTCACAATACGGGCATATTGTGCATTGTTTTCGCCGGTTAGTGAGAGAAGGGGATGGAAAGACGAAACTGAGTTTGTGAATGGGTCTCGAGTACGATTTTGATATTGTTAATGTAGCACTGAACGAAATTGACCCGGAGAAGCTGGGGTCAGACTCTGATGTGGAACGCCAGGTGTGTGCGGTGTTTCGCGACATCAGAACAGCAGATGCGCTACGGGGAACATCGCCGAAAATCCGCAAGATTTTCCTGGATGCCGGGTTCAGCCTCGAGTCGCGGAACAGCGGCATCGTGCCCGGTGTGTTTCCGGCCGAAGATCAGGTGGACCGGGTCAGGATTCTGCGTTCTCTGTTTGAGAACATAAAATCGCGCGGCGTTCAGGGGGAGTATTGCGGCGAATTCAACCTGTGGGATTTTCTGCATTACATTCGGATGGCGCAGCCCATGGCCGGGATCGTGCGTACGCGTCAGGTGCGCAAACAGCCGCCACAGCAACAGCAACCCGTTTCGGACCGTCGGCGTTCTATTTCGGGGCGTATCGGGCTGGCGTTTGGGCTGGCCGTTGTTTTGTTTGTGACGATCAAACTGCTGGCAGCTGCCGGGGCGACACCTTAGGCCAGCGTAACACCGGCGTCGCGCATGGCCTGCTCGGCGGCAGCCAGTGATCCGTCCATGTCAATCGCGCGGCAGGCATCCATCCGGACTGTGACATCAATGCCCAACCGGGCAGCGTCTACAGCCGAATAGTGAACGCAGAAATCGGTCGCCAATCCAACCAGTGTCAAACGGGTGATGCCTCGGGTCTCAAGATAGCCTTTCAGGCCTGTTGGCGTCTGATGGTCATTTTCGAAGAACGCGGAATAACTGTCGATGCCACTGCGAAACCCCTTGCGCAGGATCAAATCGCCATCGGTGCGCAACTCGGGGTGAAACGCAGCACCGTTTGAGCCCTGAACGCAATGGTCCGGCCACAGCACCTGCGGGCCATAAGGCATGTCGATCAGCTCGAACGGGTTTTTGCCTTTGTGCGAGCTGGCAAAGGAAGAATGCCCCGCCGGATGCCAGTCCTGCGTCAGGATCACGGCGTCGAACTCCTCCATCATGGTATTGATAGACGCGACGATTTCGTCTCCTCCGGCCACCGCCAAGGCACCGCCGGGGCAGAAATCGTTCTGGACATCGATGACAAGCAGGGCATGGGTCATGGCGGCCTCCGTATAACTGCCTTATCGGTAGGGGGCCGGGGCCGGGGCGTCAATGCAATCCCTTGCGACTCCGGGTTTGCGGGGGTAGATCGCGCATATGTACACGATCGCTGCCCTCTATCACTTTACCCGATTCCCAGACCCCGTCACACTGCGCGAACCGTTGCTTGACCTGTGCCGCGCGCAGTCTGTCACCGGGACGTTGTTGCTGGCGCAGGAAGGTGTCAACGGCACCATCGCAGGTCCACGCGCCGGAATCGATGCGGTATTGGCACATATCCGAGCCTTGCCCGGTTGCTCGGATCTGGAGTGGAAAGAGGCGACCTCGGACCATCCGCCTTTCGGCAAGATGAAGGTGCGGCTGAAGAAAGAGATCGTGACCATGGGTCAGCCGGATGTCGATCCGCGCGCCCGTGTCGGCAACTATGTCGACCCGCAGGACTGGAACGATCTGATCCGTTCGGACGATGTCGTGGTGATCGACACCCGCAATGACTACGAAGTGGCGATCGGCACGTTTGAAGGTGCAATAGACCCTGAAACAGCCAGTTTCCGCGAATTTCCGGCCTGGTGGGAGGCGAACAAAGATCGCTTTCACAACAAGCGCGTTGCCATGTTCTGCACCGGCGGCATCCGGTGCGAGAAATCCACCAATTACCTGTTGGGGCAGGGGGTCGAGGATGTCTATCACCTCAAAGGTGGCATCCTGCGTTATCTTGAAGAGATGCCATCCGAAGACAGCTCGTGGCAGGGTGACTGCTTTGTGTTCGACAACCGCGTCTCAGTTGGCCACGGCCTTGTTGAAGGGCCGCACAAGCTGTGCCATGGCTGCCGTCGCCCGATCCTGCCCGAGGATATGAAACGCCCCGAATATGAACATGGCGTGTCCTGTCACCAATGCATCGACGAGACCTCCGAGGCTGACAAGATGCGCTTTCGTGAACGGCAAAAGCAGATAGTGCTTGCGCGCAAGCGGGGCGAGCCGCATTTGCGGCAGGACTGAAAGCGGGTTGCAGGCCCTTGCTTTAGGTCGGATGATCACCGTCAGACTAGGCTGAGAGGGCGTTCATGCACCGCAAACCCACAACTCTGGAAGAATGGAAATCGACCCTGATTGCTGCATTGGGGCTGGTTCTGACAAGTTTTCTTGCCTGGTTCGGGCTATCGCGTCTTAACGAAACCGCTGCGGGTGACATGATCGGAACAATCGCGTCGGTTGGCCTGCTGATCTGGCTGGTGTCGCAATCCTGGTATTACATGACCCAGGTTACATCGCCGCGACGGCTTTTGTTCCTGATGGGTGTGTCATTCATCCAGGTCGTCCCGTTCCTGTTCGCCGCCGTCTACGGAGCTTTTGGGTACAACGATAATTGTGTGGTCGGGGCGCAGGGTCCGGGGGATGTCCTGTATTTCTCATATGTCACCTTCACCACGGTCGGGTATGGCGACATGTCCCCGACCGGCCTGTGCCGCGGGCTTGCCGTGTCCGAGGCTGTGACCGGTTACATTCTGCTGGGAATGTTTGTTGCGGCTGCGGTTGCGCTATATACCCGCAATCATGCGCCAGAAGACCCTAAATAAGGGTTATCTGTTGTGGTCAATCCAGCGGGACATCATTTTCTTGTCTCGAAAACACTCGGACGGGATCGGGCGACGCTTGCTGCGTGAAATCCGTTCAGCGAACGCCACCTGCTTGCCCGTCGGGTAATTGTCGAATTGCGAGGTGCCACATGATTTGTGGGCCGAAATCCAGTCGGACAACAATCGCCTGTCACGTTGAACTTCGACCGGGATCTCAAGCGCTGATTTCTCGGCAATGGCGCGCGCATATCGCATCTGCCGGTCTGTTACCGGAAGCAGGTGGTAGTCATTGTTTGGCCCGTTCAGGGCCGCGTGGCGCATGTGCTGGGTCATCGGTTTGTCCTCTGACTATGTGGAACATATATAGAACATTAACCAAAGAATTGCAAGATTTGTGCGCGGTGGCAGGCGTGACCTTGCCGCTTGGATGATTTTATTGACTGGCCAGTCAATAACCATTAGGGCCGATTCAAAATGACCAAATGCCCCGCCCGGACGGGGTCGAGCGAAAAGGACACGGTATGAAGTTTCAGCCCAAGGCCAGCCATTTCATCGACGGCACCTATGTCGAGGATACCGATGGCGCGGCCATTGACGTGATCTACCCCGCTACCGGCGAGGTGATTGCCCGTCTGCATTCGGCGACACCGGCGATTGTAGAAAAGGCTCTGAACAGCGCGAAAACCGCTCAGGCAGCTTGGGCCGCACTGACCGGAACAGAACGCGGCCGCATTCTGCGCCGCGCGGCCGACATTATGCGCGACCGCAACTACGACCTGTCGGTTCTGGAAACCCATGACACCGGCAAACCGATTCAGGAAACTACGGTGGCAGACGCCACATCGGGTGCGGACGCGCTGGAGTATTTCGGCGGGTTGGCCGCCTCTCTGACCGGCGAGCATATTCCGCTGGGCGGTGGCGATTTCGTCTACACCATCCGTCAGGCGCTGGGCGTTTGCGTCGGCATCGGGGCGTGGAACTATCCCACGCAGATTGCCTGCTGGAAAGGTGCCCCGGCGCTGGCCTGCGGCAACGCTATGGTTTTCAAGCCCTCGGAAACGACGCCCCTTTCGGCTTTGAAAGTGGCCGAGATTCTGGTTGAGGCCGGTGCGCCCAAGGGTGTCTACAACGTGATTCAGGGCTATGGCGAGGTAGGCGCCGCGCTGGTCACCGATCCGCGTGTGGCCAAGGTCTCGCTGACCGGATCGGTGCCGACAGGCCGCAAGGTTTATGCCGCGGCGGCTGACGGTATGAAGCACGTGACCATGGAACTGGGCGGCAAATCTCCGATGATCGTCTTTGACGATGCCGACATCGAAAACGCGGTGTCCGGCGCGATCCTTGGCAACTTCTATTCATCGGGCCAGGTCTGTTCCAACGGTACCCGCGTCTTTGTGCAAAAAGGGATCAAGGATGCCTTCCTGAAACGCCTGTCCGAACGTCTGGCCAACGCCAAAATCGGCGATCCGATGGACGAGGACGTCAGCTTTGGTCCGATGGTCAGCGAAAACCAGTTGAACATCGCGCTGAGCTACGTCGACAAAGCCAGGGCCGAGGGCGCAAGGCTGGTCTTTGGCGGCAACCGGATCGAAGGCGGCGGTTTCTACATGCAGCCAACCGTTTTTGCTGATGTGACCGATGACATGACCATCGCGCGCGAGGAAATCTTTGGCCCCGTCATGTCGGTGCTGGATTTCGACACGGAATCCGAGGTCATGGCCCGTGCCAATAACACCGAATTTGGTCTGGCCGCAGGCGTGTTCACCAATGACCTGACCCGCGCGCACCGTGTTGTGGCCGGGTTCGAGGCGGGAACCTGTTATATCAACACCTATAACCTTGCCCCGGTCGAAGCCCCGTTTGGGGGATCGAAGATGTCGGGTGTCGGACGTGAGAACTCGAAGCTGGCGATCAACCATTTTTCGGAAATGAAAACAGTCTACGTTTCCATGAATGACGTCGAAGCCCCTTACTAGGGTCTTTTCTTCGTTCGTTTTCCTCTGTTCCCGACATTTGGCGTCGGGAACAGAGTACAAGCCCGCCCTTACCTGTGGCTGACTTTCCTGTACCGGCCCCGCCCGACAGGAGAGCTCTCATGACGCATAACCCGCAGACAAATACATTTTCCAGGGTTGCCGATTTCACGCTGACCCGCGCGGCCTCGGACATGCCTGAAAGCGCACTAGAGGCTGCGGCGCTGATGATGCTCGACACGATGGGGATCCTGATCGCATCCGGCCCGATGCAGGCAGGCGTGATCGCGCGGGACACGGCGGCATTGCTTTATGCCAGTACCGATCCTGCATATGGCGCACGGATGTTGTTCGATGGCCGCACCGTCAGCATGGCGGGTGCTGCCTATGCTGCCGCCACGCAAACCGACAATCTGGACGGTCACGACGGATATAACCCCACCAAGGGCCATATCGGGGTGGTCGTGTTGCCAGCGCTGGCCGCACTGGCCGAACATTGCCCGAATCTGACCGGACCCGAGGCTTTGGCGGCGGTCGTTGCCGGGTACGAGGTGGCCGGGCGCGCGGGCCTGTCGCTGCACGCAAGTGTCAGCGATTACCACACATCCGGTGCCTGGAACGCGCTTGGCGTGGTTGCGATGGCGGCGCGCCTGCGCGGATTTTCTGTCGACCAGATGCGGCAGGCGATGGGAATTGCCGAATATCACGGTCCACGCAGCCAGATGATGCGCGAGATTGCCAACCCCACAATGCTGCATGACGGGTCGGGTTGGGGCGCGATGGTGGGGCTGTCCGCCGCTGTTCTGGCCGAACGCGGCTTTACCGGTGCGCCCGCCATCACCATCGAGGCGGAAGAGGTCACACCCTACTGGAATGATCTGGGCACCTTTTGGCAGGTCGAACATCAATACGTGAAACCCTATCCGATCTGTCGCTGGGCCCATGCCGCGATTGATGGCGTGCGCGCTGTCATGATCGCGCATGACCTGACCAGCGCGCAGATCGAAGCGTTGCATATCAACAGCTTTCATCAGGCGGCCTGCCTTTTTGCGGGGCTGCCCGAAACAACCTCGCAAGCGCAGTACTCGCTGCCATTTGCCGTGGCAGTTCAGGCCGTTTACGGGCGCATCGGCGTTGAACATATCTCAGGGGCTGGCCTGTCTGATCCTGCGGTTGCCAATCTGATGTCCCGCATCACGGTCGCGGAAAGCGAACACCACAGCGTCCGGTTTCCCGAAGGGCGCTGGGCAGACGTCACGATCACGGCAACGGATGGCCGTGTTCTGAAATCCGGTGATATTCATGCCCGCGGCGGCCCCGAGGCCCCCATGTCACGGGACGATGTCATCGCCAAGTATACGCAGTTTGCGGCCCCCGTGCTTGGACAAGATCGTGCCGACCGCATCCGTCAAGTGATACTTAGTTGGCCGGACAAAAGCGCGCGGTATGCAGACCTGACACCGCTGATTTTTGATCCACCAGAACCGTGAACCGCGCCCCGTCCCGCCTGCAACGATCCGGGCAACTGGACCGGTTGGCTGGGAAACCTCACTCCACCCTGACCGTGTTCAGCATTTCGACGATCCTCTGCCGCGTTGCCAGACTGTCCTCCAGCAGGCTTCCCGCATCCGCCAACGGCTTGCCTGACACGCGAACCGGCGGGGCCAAAAGGGCCTCGGAGGTTTGGTTGAGGCTTGCGTACTTTCCGTCAGAGGGCCCAATCCTTTCCTCCGGTAACCCGGCCAGCCATAGGTATCGGTTTGCTTCTTCCTGTTGCCCGCGGTTCTGCATGAGTTCGGCCACCGCCGCATAGTCCTGCACCTTGTCCAACGCCTGCGCCTGCAGGACGAGCGCCTCGTCCGAGGTATCATTGGCCAGCTCAAGCATGGCCTGTTGCGGGCGGTCCGACAACAACGCCGCACGGGCGCGCAGACGGGCACGCTCTGACCGCCGGGCCTGATCTTCAGGCCTGTTTGCCAGCGCAACGGCCTGATCGGCAAAGCCAAGCACGGCCAGGCGTTCGGCCAGTGCAATCGCGGTATCCGTGGATAGCACCGCCGCCCGGCCCGACTGCTGCACCAATGTGACCTGGCGCAAAAAGGTAAGGTCGTCTGATCGCTCTGCCAGCAATTGCAGGTGACGGTTGAAAGCGCTGTTGCTGTCCGAACCGTCTGGCAAAGACTGGATCACATCGAATGCGCTGTCGAAATCCTGGCTCAGACCCAGGGCAATCGCATGGGTGCGGTTCATCATCGGGCCCAGTTCAGATCGCCGGAACTCGATCGCGTAAGACGCGGCCAGTTCAAGTTCCCTTGAAGACACAGTCTTGCGGTCGGACCACCGCTTTTCCACCAGCCGCGCCAAAGCCAAAGGCGCTTCGCTCTTGGCCACGGCCGAGGTCGTGACCTCGGTCAACAGCGCCTCTTCAAGGGCGCTGTCGCCTTCGGCTTCGGCGACGCCAGCACGGGCCAGCGTGGCGTTCGGGGACGGGTTCTGCTCAATCCGGTCGACCGAACGCATGATCCTTCGCGCGGCCTCCAGTTCCTGCGCGTCTGTCAGGATATCCGAAAGCCGCGTGCCAAGGTGGCGGCGAAGATGCTCTGGCAGCTTTGCAAAGCTGTGTTCGATGGCTTCAAGATGTGCATCAGGTGCCAACTTTCCCTCAGATAGCACGGCCCAAAGTGCGATGTCGCTGTTGCACCGTTGCTGGCCCCTGAATGGATTTGAAACCTGTGCTGGCCGCTCATCCACCAGCCGTGCAATCCCTTTAACACGGTCAATCTCATCCGATGGGGGGGTCAATAACTGCAAAACCTTCAGCGCCTCGGCCCCAAAGCCGTTATAGGCATAGAGCTTTGCCAATTTCAGCGCGCTTTCCGCGTCAAGACGGTCGAACTCTTTGTACAGGGCGGTGCGCAGGACGGACACCTGCTCTGGAAACGGGCGCGTCCCGGACCATGTCGTGAAGCCCAGTTCAGCCGTTGAGATACAAACCGGGTTGTTATCGATCTGCTGCAAACCAGAGTTCAGAATTTCCTGCAGATCATCCAGAACCGAGGTCACGCGTATGTTCGACGTCAATCCGGGTAACGGTGTCACGGCCTCGGACGAGGCAGAACGGCGCGGTCCGACAGGTGCCAGATTCAGGTCCAGCAGCTCACGGTCCGCCCCTTGCACCAGACGGGTCGACAACTGATCCCTGATCCCGTGCGTCTTCCCGGTCAGAAGCGGCAGGTCCAGCTGGGAAAGAAGCTTGTGTTCCGCGGGAGAAGCTTTCGGCGCTGCCGGTTTTTTTCGAGTCGGCGGAGGGATTTCCGCAAGCAAGGGGGGCAGGGCTATTGCTGGCGCAATGTCCAGAACGATCATCGAGTTTCGAAACAGGAACGCCGACGCCGTGCAGTCGCACCCGAATTCCAGCTCAAGCGCGCCACCGGGTTGCGCTTGCGACAGCGCGGCCAGCCGATCTGATGTCAACCGCCCGAACACCGAACCCGTCCGAAATGTGACACCCTTCAGGTCAATTGCCAGCTTGGCGCCGTTCTTGCGTTGGCTCAGAACCCAGCCCGTATCCGGTGGAACGGTGAAAACCAGCCGGGTGTAGCCGTCATGTTCACCGGACCGCACAGTCACCTCTTCAGAGGTTGCGGCCGTTGCAAGTGTGATCAATGCTGCAACCAGTATCGCGGTTTGCCTCATGCCGCGGCCCGTTTGAGCTCTTTCAACGCATCCTCAAGCTCAGAGAAATCAGGGCGGTTATGCGTTGGTGTGTTCTGGCGTCCGACCTCAATGCACATAGCAGCATTGTGGTTGTGCAAGTTTGCAACCAAAACTTCCTTGATCAACTGATAGAAGTGGTTGTCTTCCTCGACAACGGATTTCAGCTTGGCCGCAAAGGGACCAACCAGACCGTAGGCCAGAAAGACACCCAGAAACGTACCCACAAGGGCGCCGCCGATCAGTTTTCCCAGAACTTCCGGTGGCTGATCAATGGACCCCATTGTCTTGATTACCCCCAGAACGGCGGCGACAATTCCAAGCGCGGGCAGGCCGTCGGCCACGGTTTGCAAGGCGTGGCTCGAATGCAGGGCATGGTGGAAATTCGCTTCCATCCGTTTCTCAAGAACCTCTTCGACCTGATGCGGATCGTCGTAATTCATCGCCGCGGACCGCATCGTGTCGCAAATCAGATCAACCGCTTCCTTGTCGGCCTGAATTCTGGGGTAGGACGAAAACAGGTCCGAGCTGCCGGGGTCTTCGATATGCTGTTCCACCTCTACCGGATTGGCGCGGGCAATGCGGATGAGGGAAAACAGCAGGCACAACAGGTCGCGGTAATCCTCGGGCTTCCATTTCGGGCCTTTAAAGACCTTCCCCATGTCCTTGATCGTGTGTTTCACGCCGCCGATGTCGTTGCTGATCAAAAAGGCACCAACCGCGGCACCACCGATCATCATCATCTCAAACGGAAGCGACTTTAGAATGATGGTCATCTTGCCGCCAGCGGCCAGATAGCCGCCGAAGACCATCACGAAAATGACGACAATTCCAACTATTCCAATCATCTGAGATCTCCGGCTATGTGTGTTGCAACTGCGGGGAACACGGGCGACTATTCCTGAGGGGCCGAGGCGTTTCGGCCCGCCATGACAACGCTGATCGTATAGGCCGCTTCGGGGCTGAGCCCCGCCAGAACCCCGGCTGCCGCATCCGGTGACATGCGTGACAGAAACCCGGCGGCAAAGGTCGGGTCCATGGTTTCGAACAGCGCAGCCGCGTCTTTCGGCTTCATGTTCTGATAGACATCGGTCAGGCGCGTCAGGTCGTTTTCCGCCGCCCTGTCCGCCAGCGCCAGAGTGGTGCGCAACGACTCCTCGGCCTCCTCAAGCGCGGCCATGCGCATCTCGATAGCCTGACCCGCGATTTCCAGAGCGTTTTCCCGCTCGCGCAGCATGTCTTCCTTTTGTTTGACACGCTCTTCCCGGCGCAAAAGCTCTGTCAGCAAAACCTGCATGTCACGGGTGTCGGACGGGACGGGTTCATCGTGTTCCGCCTCAGGTTTGGCTGGTTTGGCAAAGGCGGGTCCGGCTTCCAGTCCGATGCGGATAGCGGCCGAGCCGATCATCAGCAATGAGATCACGGCAAGCACCCCTCCGCGGGGCCGCGCGTTGGGAGTGTTGATCCGCGGGCGGCTCATGCCTGCGCCTCGCCTTGCTTGCGGTCATGCCGGAAGAACATCAGCCCCTCAGGTGCGCGTGCCTGTTCTTGGGGCGCAGCGGCTTCGCTGGCCTGCGGCTCGGGTTTGCCTTCGTGCTTCACGCTCTCCGGAACTTCGGTGATGGTACTTGTCTCTGAAACCTCTGCCTCGGGTTGGGGATCAGCGTCTTTTTCGGGCACGACGTCGTGCATTGACGCCATCATGAGTTCCAGCCGCTGTGCCACCGTTTCGGCGCGCCCCGTCAGCGCCTTAAGCTGGTCGCCTGACTGATCAGAGGCGTTGCGCGCATCATCCAGTGATTTCCGCAACTCTTCCGCCTGGGTCGACAGCACCGCCACCGCGCCGCCGACGCCTTTTTCAAGATCGGCAAAACGCTTGAGACGGCGCGACAGCACAAAACAATACAGACCCGCACCCATGGCGCCGGCGACCAGCAAAATATCCGCAATCAGCTCCAATTTCGCCTCCTAGTTCAGAACAAATTCCATCACCAGCACGTCGCGCACGCGACCTTCGCCAACGACAATCTCGATGCGGCGTAGCAGGTGGCCCCGGATGCGCATCAACGCCAGTGAATCCTCAAGATCCATTAATTCGACGGCCCGCAGATACCCGTTCAGGACATCCATGATTCGCGGTCGCATTTTTTCCACGTCAGTCATGTACGGGGCGTTAACCTCAAGCTGTGCGTGAAACTTCAGATGCCGCGCGCCGCCGGAATTCACCGAAACGATCACCGGCGGCAAATCGAGAAAGGCAACATCCGCCAATGCCTTGGCCGGTTCTTCCTTTTCCAAGTCATGGCTTTCCGCCTTCTCGGCCTTGTTCCCCAGCGGCAGCAGCCCGGACGAGGTCAGGAAATACCCACCGGCGGCACCGGCGATGGCCAGAATCACCCCGACGATCATTCCTTTTTTCCCCTTCTTTTCCGGGGCTTCCGCCTGTTCAGCCGTTGCGTCGGTCATGACGTCCTCATTCCTGTGATCTGTCCTGTCATAACCTCGCAGGGACTAACCGATTGTTAAGGGCAATCGTCCAAACAGAGGATGCGCCGGGCAGAATGTCGGCGAGTCGGAGGTGAGCGTGCAGCAGATCGGAACTGTCTGGGCAAGTTTGGACAGGCGTAAACAAATCGTCGTTGCCGGTGCGGTTGTACTGGTGTTTCTCGGGATCCTCGGAATGTCGCGCCTTGCGACAGCGCCTTCGATGACCCTGCTTTACGCGGGTCTGGAAAGCGGGGCCGCCGGGGATATCGTGCGTGCGCTGGATCAGCGTGTCGTGGCCTACGAGATTCGGGGCGGATCAATTTACGTTTCGGGCGCACAGCGGGACGAGCTGCGGATGACTTTGGCCAGCGAAGGTCTGCCTGCCAACGGCACCAAGGGCTACGAACTGCTTGATTCTCTGAACGGTTTCGGCACCACTTCCCAGATGTTTGATGCCGCCTACTGGCGCGCGAAAGAGGGTGAACTGGCGCGTACAATCGTGGGCAGCCCGCATGTCAGCCAGGCCCGCGTTCATATCGCCAATGGCTCTGCCAATCCGTTTCAGCGCAGCGTCGCACCGACGGCTTCGGTCTATCTGGTGCCCTCGGGGGGCGAGATCACCGGCGATCAGGCCAAGGCTATCCGGTTTCTTGTCGCCTCGGCCGTTAGTGGTCTGTCGCCTGAAAGCGTGACTGTGATCGATTCGAACGGGTCCGTGATTGGCGGGCAGGACACCGCCGTGGCCGCCGATACGGCAGATGACAAAGCCCGGCAGTTGCGGGAACGGGTTCTGCGTCTGGTCGAAGCACGCGTTGGTACGGGGAATGCCGTTGTCGAGGTCAGCGTCGATACCGAAACCAGGACGGAATCCCTGCGTGAGCGGCGCTTTGACCCCAAGGGCAGGGTGGCGATCAGTACAGATGTCGAGGAACGCTCCGACAGCGCGCGCAACCAGTCAGCCGATGTCACCGTGGCCTCAAACCTGCCCGACGGCGATGGCGCGGGGGGGGACGAATCGAATTCGACCGCGACCCAGACACGTGAGAGGGTGAATTACGAGGTTTCCGAAACCGAGCTGGAGGTGCACACCGCCCCCGGTGCGATCAAACGCCTGACGGTTGCCGTTCTGGTCAACGGAACGCGGGCGGTGGATGCCTCGGGCGCTGAATCCTTCACGCCGCTGCCGCAAACAGAACTCGACGCACTTGAGGAACTGGTGGCCTCGGCTGTGGGATTTGACGCCGCGCGCGGGGACGTCATCACGCTGAAATCATTGGATTTACCAGTGGTCACGCCGCAAGGCACGCTGGTTTCCTCTTCGCTTTGGCAAAACATCCATCTGGACGCCATGTCACTGATTCAGATGGCAGCGCTGGCGCTGGTGTCACTGGTGCTGGCGTTGTTCGTGATCCGTCCAATCCTGATGAAACCCGCGATGGTCCCGGCGCTGTTGCCGGCCGCGGAGGGAGGGGCACCGGCCCCGTCGGTCCTGACCGGTGAAATCGCGGCGGACGGAACGGCAGAGTTCACGCCGCTGCCCCAACAAGGGGCCGTTCCCGTGCTTGGGGTCAGTGCCATCGGGGATCCGGTTGATCGGTTGCGCGCAATGATCGGCGACAAGCAGGAAGAAACGGTCGAGATCCTGCGCAGCTGGCTTGAAGAAGGTGAGGAGCGCGTGTGATGTCCATCGCTCATCTGCTTGAGGATTTCACCACTCGGACCAGCGCCGAAGCCGTTCTTTACCTGGACGAGGAAACGCTGGAGGAACAACGCCTTGCCGCGTTCGAAAACGGGTACGGCGCCGGTTGGGAAGACGCCGCGCAGGCGCAGGAACAGAACCGCGACCGCGTTTCGGCCGAACTGGCGGGATCGCTCGAGGATATGTCCTTCACCTATCACGAGGCGCTTACCCGGATGACATTGTCTCTGGAACCGATGTTCGAAAGCCTGGTTCAGACCGTATTGCCTGACATGGTCGAACGCGGGTTGGCCGCCCGGATCGTCGAACAGCTTTGCGAAATGGCGCGCACGGAAATCGAACAACCGATGCAGATCATGGTGCCGGAAGGGTGCGCGCAAGCGGTGCAATCCCTGCTGCCGCAGACCCTGCACTCCGCACCGCGCGTCATCGAAGACCCTGGCCTGGCCCCCGGACAGGCGCGATTGCAGGTCGGCACAAGCCGGCGCGAGATTGATTGCGCGACCCTGCTGTCCACCATTGCACAGGCATTTGACGCATACGTCTTTGAGGCAAGAAAGGCTTTGTCCAATGAATGACACCCAGTTCCCGAAAACCGAAAAACCCAATCCCTTCGAAACTGTTCCGATTGAAGTGACCGTTTCGGTAGGTCGCGCCCGCCCGTTGATCCGGGATTTGCTGAACATGGGTGAAAACGCGGTTCTGACTCTGGACAAGCGGATCGAAGACCCGGTCGACCTGTATGTCGGGGATCAGCTGGTGGCGCGCGGGGTGCTTGAGGAGATGGAGGGCGATCAGGCGGGGCAGCTGGCCGTGCGCCTGACCGAGATTGCGGATCTGCAAAACGGAATCGGCTGATGCGCTATGTGATCTGGCTGGGTCTGGCTGTAGTGGTGTCCCTGCCGTCGATGGCGGCGGCTCAGGATGTGACCCTGTCGCTGGGCGAAGGCGGTTCGATCTCGGCCCGCACCATCCAGCTGATCCTGTTGATCACGGTGCTCAGCGTTGCTCCGGGTCTGGCGATCATGATCACCTGTTTCCCGTTTCTGATCACCGTGCTGTCGATCCTGCGGCAGGGTGTTGGCCTTCAGCAATCACCGCCGAATATGCTTTTGGTCAGTCTTGCGCTGTTTCTGACTTATTTCATCATGGACCCTGTGTTCACCGAGGCCTGGACCGCGGGAATACGCCCGATGATGGAAGAAACCATGGCGGTCGAGCCCGCGCTGGAACGCGCGTTAGAGCCGTTTCGCACCTTCATGGCGAACCGGCTGGATTCAGATACGTTTTATGCAATGGCGGCCCTGCGCCCCGGCGGTGACGCGATCGAGCTGTCAGCTCAGGCCCCGTTATCGGTGTTGATGCCCTCTTTCATGCTGTCCGAGATCGCGCGCGCCTTTCAGATCGGGTTCCTGATCTTCCTGCCCTTTCTGATCATTGATCTTGTGGTTGCAGCGGTATTGATGTCGATGGGCATGATGATGGTGCCACCTGCCATCGTGTCTTTGCCGTTCAAGCTGGCGTTTTTCGTAATCGCTGACGGGTGGGCTTTGATCGCAGGCGCGTTGGTTCGCAGCTACATGCCGTAAATCTGTCAGGCACGCGCATCACGAGAAAGGGTCAGGCAGACCCGACCCTCTTGAACTTCCAAAAACACGAGCTGTCCGGCACACTTTTGTGCCGGAAACGGCTTAACCCGTCTTTTTCAGGTCCGAGATCAGTTGATTCAGATTGCCTTTGCGGGCGTCCAGCATCGCGCCGATTTCGGTTCGCTCGGTCAGCAACAGATTCACGCCTTCGATGAACATGTTGTAGAACTTGTCCCGACCTGATTTGTCGGAAACAAGGAACGTTACGTCGAACGGGGCTGATCCGCGCAGCTTGACCAACGTGCGAACCTCGTACCCGGCTTTGATCTTGCGGGCATTGCGAACATCGACCTCACCGCCGATAAATTCACGAAAACGGCGACCGTATTTACGCGAGATATAGCCCTGAAATGCAGCGGTGAACTGTTTCAGCTGGGTCGGGCTGGCTGTGCGGGCGTCCGCACCCAACGCATAGCGCGCCATGATCGGCACATCAGCATATTGAACAAAGATCTTTTCGAAATCGCGCAGCATCGCTTTTTCGGATTTACCCGACTCGATCACCCGGTTGATGTCGGAAACCACGTTGGTCACAAGCGCCTTGGCGGCGGCCTCGGTCTGGGCAAAGGCAGGTACGGGCAGCACTGCCAGCGCAAGCCCGGCTGCGATAAAATGGCGACGGTTCAACGCGTTATTCAGCATAGGGGTCCTCATAGGGGTCAAGATAGGGGTCCCTGACCGGGTCCGTCCCGGTTTCGGCATAGGGGTCAGAATACAAGTCCAGATAGGCGTCTTCGTCATCTCTTGCCAGTTCGAAGCGGCGGTTTTGCAGATAGATCAGGCGAGCCTGCGCATAGCTGTCGGCACTTTCGTAAAGAATGGAATCGACAGTATCCGAGAACCGACCCCGATCCCCCATGCGCCGCACAATTTCGGCGTAGACGCCAAGATTGTCGGCGGGGCGGGTCGGGCTGAAATTGATCGGATTCGAGAACAGGTTGACCACAACCCCGATCGCATCCCTTTGGGTCGACGGGCCATAGAACGGTAGCTCGACATAAGCGCCTTCGCCAACCCCCCAGACATGCAAGGTCTCACCGAAATCAGTGTCAACGGGTGGCAGGTTCAGCTCATCAGCGGGCGAGGACAAGCCAAAGCCGCCGACGGTCATGTTGATCACAAAGCGCAGCAGAGCATTGCCCATCTGTTTTGGATTGCCCTGAAGCAGGTAGTCAACTGCCTGACCGGGCAGCGAGATGTTTTCGGCAAAAGTGCTGAAACTGGTGACCATCGGGTCAGGAACGATTTTGACATACCCTTTCGAGGCCGGACGGAACAGGAACCGGTCAACACCCAGATTGAACTTGTGAATTCCCCGGTTCGCATTTTCGTACGGATCAAACACGTCGCTGCGCAAGGCACCCTCTGGCGGCGTTGTTGCGCAAGCGGACACAAGGGCCATGACCGACAGTAAAACAAGGTGTTTCAGGCGAAATCTGCTCGACACGATCTTTGTTTCTCCTAAATGGCCCGGCACATGCGCCCGCCGGACATTCAATCAATAATCCACCAAAATCCACGTGCCGGGGTGGCACAAGTTGCAGTCACATAGTCGTTTCAGGTCTTAAATGAAACACCTTGCGTGTAACCTGTTCATCACGGTGGGGTAAAGTGACCGTCGATCAACAGTGAGTTTTCAGTAAAGATACGCTCAGATCGCAGGAAGGCCGAAATTTGCCGGTTTCCGTCTTTCCCAATCCGTGCTTCCCGGTTAGCGTCCCGCTGAGTTGAAATTAGGGAAGGACCCTCGCAATGAGCATCGCTGCAAAACTGGAAAGCCTCGGTGTAACGCTGGAAGACGCGCCCGCGCCTGCGGCCAACTATGTGCCTTTTGTGCGTGTCGGCAACATCCTTTATGTATCTGGCCAGATCTCGAAGACTGATAAGCTGATCACCGGAAAACTGGGCGATGACTTGGATGTCGAAGCCGGGGCTGCGGCGGCGCGTGTCTGCGCGATCAACCTGCTGGCACAGGTCAAGGCGGCTTGCGGCGGCGATATCGAAAAGCTGGTCCGCGTGATCAAGCTGACCGGATTCGTGAACTCGACCGCTGAATTCACGGCACAGCCGCAGGTGATCAACGGCGCGTCCGATTTTCTGGTCGAGGTGCTGGGCGATGCCGGTCGCCATTCGCGTTCCGCCGTCAGCGCGGCGTCGCTTCCGCTGGGTGTCGCGGTCGAGATCGAAGGCATTTTCGAAATCGAATGACGCCGCCCCTACCAGATGTGTTTTTGCAGGCCCCGATTGCGCATCGGGCGCTGCACGACATTACCAAGAACCGCCCGGAAAACAGCCGGGCGGCCATTCGTGCCGCGATTGAAGCTGGCTACGGGATCGAGATCGATCTTCAACTGACATCGGACGACCAGGCAATGGTCTTTCACGATTATGACATGACCCGTCTGACCGGGCAGTCGGGCCCCATTCAGCAGGTCACGGCACTGGCCGCCTCTGGCACGCCGCTTCTGCATGGGGATGACGGCATTCCGACACTGGATGATGTGCTGGAAATTGTCGCGGGCCGGGTGCCGTTGCTGATCGAATTAAAGGATCAGGACGGGGCGATGGGCACGAAGGTGGGCGCGCTTGAACGCGACACCGTACGCGCGTTGCAGGGCTACAAAGGCCCGGTGGCCCTGATGTCCTTCAATCCCAACTCGGTCGCTGAACTGGCGCGGCTGGCCCCGCATCTGCCGCGCGGGATCACGACCTGCGCGTATGAGCCCAGTGTCGAGCTTTTGCCGCAAAGCGTCTGCGATCACTTGCGCGATATCCCGGATTTCGACCGTGTCGGCGCCAGTTTCATCAGCCACGAAGCCGCAGACCTGTCGCGCCCCCGCGTGGCGGAACTCAAGGCGCGGGGCGTGCCGATCCTGTGTTGGACAATCCGGTCGCCCGAACAGGAGGCAGAAGCCCGCAAGGTTGCCGACAATGTGACCTTCGAAGGCTTTTTGGCTGCGCATTCGACTTGAACCCCCTCCGTGCGGTCACAGATAAAAGACAGGCGCGGAGGACATATGGATCAGGCACAGATCGAGGTTCAGGTACTGGGCGCTCTGTCGCAGATTGCAGCGGCAGAGTGGGATGCCTGCGCCTGCCCCGAAGCTGCCGATGGCGGGCGGCCGCTTGATGCCTTTACCACACATCGCTTTTTGCTGGCGCTGGAAGACAGCGGCTCGGTAGGGCGTGGCACCGGCTGGCAGCCGCAATACCTGACGGCCTATCATGACGGGATGCTGATCGCGGCGGCCCCGATGTATGCCAAGTCGCACAGCCAGGGCGAATACATCTTCGATCACAGCTGGGCCCATGCCTATGAAAGCGCGGGCGGGCGGTATTACCCCAAACTGCAAATCGCGGTGCCGTTCACCCCGGCAACCGGGCGGCGGTTTCTGGTGCGTCCGGGCTATGAACGGATCGGTATGTCGGCGCTGGTTCAGGGGGCGGTGCAGCTTGCAGCTGACAACCGGGTCTCGTCCCTTCACGCGACCTTCTGTACCGAAGACGAAGCCCTTGCTGGCGAACAGATGGGCCTGATGCTGCGCCGATCGCAGCAGTTTCACTGGCTGAACGATAACTATGCGGATTTCGACGACTTCCTGAGCGCGCTGTCGTCGCGCAAGCGCAAAACTATCCGGAAAGAACGCGCGCAGGCCTGTGGTTTTGGCGGTGAGATCCGCACTCTGACCGGTGACCAGCTGCGCCCCGAACACTGGGACGCGTTCTGGCGGTTCTACCAGGACACCGGATCGCGCAAATGGGGCTCACCCTACCTGACGCGGAAGTTCTTTGATATTGCACAGGACACAATGGCAGATGACATGGCCCTTGTGATGGCAGAACGGAATGGCTTTCCCATTGCGGGTGCGTTGAACTTTATCGGCCGGGAAACCCTTTTTGGGCGCTATTGGGGCTGCATCGAACATCATCCCTGCCTGCATTTCGAACTGTGCTATTATAGGGCAATCGACTTTGCCATTGCTCACGGTCTGGCCCGGGTCGAGGCAGGCGCACAGGGCGAACATAAGCTGGCGCGAGGGTACCTGCCAACACGCACGCATAGCTTGCATTGGGTCGGCGATCCGGGTTTTGCTGATGCGGTCAAGAAATATCTGGACGCCGAAGGCCACGCAGTGGAAGAAGAGATCGAGATTCTGACGGATTACGGCCCGTTCAGGAAATCGAACCCGGAGGAACAGCAATGACCGAACTCTTGTCGACCGAAACCCGTGGCCCGCTGCTGGATCCGCTGTTCAAAAACGGTTGGACCATGGTTGAAGGCCGCGATGCGATCACCAAGACTTTCATTTTCGACAATTTTGTCCATGCCTTCGGCTGGATGACACAGGTGGCAATCTGGGCCGAGAAGTGGAACCATCACCCCGAATGGTTCAATGTCTACCGCACGGTCGAGGTTGTCTTGTCGACCCATGATGTGGGCGGCCTGTCCTCGCTGGATGCCAAACTGGCCCGCAAGATGGACAGTCTGTGCTAGCGGTCGTTGCGGCCTGACCCTTCACCGCCAGCCAGCGATGCGGCAGTGCCCATCTGCCGGAACTCGGCAGGCGTGACAGTGCCGTCGCTGACGTCAATCGCCCTTGGAATACCCGTGGTCTTGTTTCCGATCTGGCGCACACTGCGCGCGGCCGGGTTGATATCCAGACACTTGGTTTCATAGCAGGTCAGGCCAGACAGGTTGATCTGAATGCGGGCCTGTCCGTCCGGGCCTGTCACCAACGGGGCCTGCGGCACGTCACAGGCCGCAACCAGCGCCAGCGCTGTCAAACCGAGCCATTTGTTCATCTCATGCTCCTGCCATTAATCAAGCTGACCATTCCCGTCCTGATCGGCAGACAGGAAATCCTCACCCATCTGGGTGTCAAATTCAGGTCTTGAGATTACGTTGTCGCCGTTTCGGTCAGCGTTGCGGAACAGTTTGATGTCCATGAACGGTTTGGCCTCGGCCTGACCCAGAGTGCCGTTCCTGTCTTCGTCCATCGTTTGAAAGGCGTAATCCGAGAAAGCATCGAACTCGTCTTTGGACAGGAACCCGTCATTGTTGGCGTCGATGGCCCTCAACTCGTTTTCGTGCAGCTCAGCCACGCTTTCGGCGTGACCCGAACCGGCCAAAGCCACCATGAATATCACCAGGCTTAACTGTTTCATATCGACCTCCTCAGCACGCGAATCTCTGACCTTCGATGCCGCCGGCGGCAGCGCCCGCCGCGGTCAGGATCGTCTTGCCCGATCCGCCACCAAACTGGTTGCCGATGGCGCCCCCGATCAGCGCCCCGCCCAACGTTCCGCCCAGACAGGCGATTTCGTGCTGGCGTGCGGCTTGCTGTTGCGGGGTTGGGGCCGGTCCGCAGGCCGCCAAAAGGGCCGCGCCGGACAGTAATAGGAAGAACGCGTTAAGTTTCATGAAAAAACTCCCCGTATGAATACGCCAAGTATTCGCGCTCTGGGGCGGTGCTTCAAGTTAAATTGGCGGCGAAAGGCCCCGGTCGGACCGGGGCCGATCAAAATCAGATCACATCCAGCAGGCCTTCTCCGGCGGAAATTTCGCAGGCGCCGGGGTTTTCTTCCATATTCAGCACCGTGACTTTGCCATCCTCGACCAGCATTGCATATCGCTTGGATCGCGCAAAAAGCCCCACGGGCGGCGCGTCGAAATCCATGCCGATGGCCTTGGTGAACTCTGCCGCCGCGTCCGATACCATGGTCAGCCCTGCCTCGGTCGCGCCCGTGGATTGCCCCCACGCCTGCATCACAAACGGATCATTGACCGAAAGGCACAGGATCTCGTCCACGCCCTTGGCGTCAAACTGTTTCTTTGTACGGATGAAACTGGGCACATGGGCGGTCGTGCAGGTGCCGGTATAGGCCCCCGGCACGGCAAAGATCACCACTTTGCGGCCTTTGGTCTTGTCTGAAATCCGCACCTCTTCCGGCCCGTTCGCACCCATCTGGATCAGCGTTGCTTCGGGCAGGGTATCTCCTGTTGAAATCATTATTCAGCTCCTGTCGTTTGGATTTGCAGAATTGGGCTTAGCCGCAATATAGGTGGTCTGAACACGGTGACCACTTGAAAACTGCGGGGTAGGCAAAGCATGAGCCATATTGTCGTGATCGGCGCGGGGCAGGCAGGCGCGTCTTTGGTGGCCCGTCTGCGTAAGGACGGGTTTGAGGGTGAAATCACTCTGATCGGGGCCGAGCCGCATCTGCCTTATCAGCGCCCGCCCCTGTCCAAAGCCTATCTGCTGGGCGAGATGGAGCTTGAGCGTCTGTTCCTGCGGCCTGAAAGTTTTTATACGGAAAACAACATCACCCTGCGTCTGGGTCAGCGCGTCACCGGTATCGACCCCAAGGCCAAAACGGTCACGCTGGGGGATGAGGTTATCTCTTACGACGAACTGGCGCTGACCACCGGATCGGACCCGCGCCGCCTGCCTGCCGCGATTGGTGGCGATCTGGACGGTGTGCATGTGGTGCGCGATCTGGCCCATATCGACGAGATGGAGCCCAAAGTGACCGAAGGCGCCCGCGCGCTGATCGTGGGCGGCGGGTATATCGGGCTCGAAGCTGCCGCTGTCTGCGCCAAGCGCGGCGTCAAGGTCACTCTGATTGAAATGGCCGACCGTATCCTGCAACGGGTCGCAGCGCCCGAGACCAGCGATTATTTCCGCGCGTTGCACAGTGCATACGGCGCTGACATCCGCGAGGGTGTCGGGCTGGATCGTCTGATCGGCGAAAACGGCAAGGTCACCGGCGCGGTTCTGACCGACGGCACAAAGTTGGACGTTGATTTTGTAGTGGTTGGCGTCGGCATTGCACCCGCGACCCAGCTGGCCGAGATGGCCGGGCTGGAACTGGATAACGGCATCAGGACCGACGCCCATGGCCGCACGTCCGACCCGTCGATCTGGGCGGCTGGCGATTGCGCCTCTTTTCCGCATGGCGAAGGCCGCATCCGTCTGGAAAGCGTCCCCAACGCCATTGATCAGGCCGAGATCGTGGCCCAGAACATGCTGGGCGCGGCCAAGGATTATGTGGCAACCCCGTGGTTCTGGTCGGATCAATACGACGTCAAGCTTCAGATCGCGGGCCTGAACACCGGATATGACCGCGTGGTGACGCGGCAGGGCGAAGGGCAGACCGTATCCTTCTGGTATTACAACGGTGACAAGCTGATTGCGGTCGACGCGATGAACGATCCGCGCGCCTATATGGTTGGCAAGCGCCTGATCGAGATGGGAAAAACGGCAGACCCGGCCGTCGTGGCTGACCCGGATGCAGACCTTAAACCGCTGCTCAAGGCATGAGGATCATCGCCGGAGAGTTCCGCGGTCGCGCCCTGACCCCCATCGGCAAGGGCGATGCGGGCGCACATCTGCGCCCGACCACCGACCGGGTGCGCGAAAGCCTGTTCAACGTGCTGGTCCATCAGATCGATTTCGACGGCCTGCGCGTGTTGGACCTGTTTGCTGGCACCGGGGCGCTCGGGCTCGAAGCACTGTCACGCGGCGCGGCGCATGTCACCTTCGTCGATGACGGGCGCGTGGCGCAGGGTTTGATCCGCAAGAATATCGACCTGACCCGCAGTGCCGGGCGCACCGACCTGATCCGCCGGGATGCAACCCGGTTGGGCGAAAATCCGGGCGCACCCTACGATCTGATCTTTCTGGACCCGCCCTATGGCAAGGCCATGGGTCAGAAAGCCATTGCCGCGCTGTCCAATGGCTGGATCGCGGATGATGCGCTGCTGGTTTGGGAAGAAAACTCACGGATGCAGGCTCCGGCCGGGTTCACGTTGCACGAAAGCCGCAAATATGGCGACACGTATATTTCATTGATGCGGAACGGTGATCAAAGTGCATGATCTGGTCATTTTCGATTGCGATGGCGTTCTGGTCGACAGCGAGGTGATCTCGAACCAGGTGCTGGCGGACAATCTGGCGGGCTATGGCCTGCACCTGACCTTGCCCGAATGCATGTCCCTGTTTGTGGGCGGAACCATGGTCGGGGTGCGCGACAAGGCGCGTGGAATGGGCGCTGATCTGCCCGAAGACTGGATTGATCAGGTCTATGCCGAAACCTACGACCGCCTGCGCGCCGGTGTGCCTTTGGTGCCGGGTGTCGAGGACCTGCTTGCGGCGCTGGATCAGCGGGGCATCCCCTGTTGCGTGGCCTCAAACGGCAGCCCGGACAAGATGCAGATCACGCTGGGCCAGAATGGGCTTTGGGACCGGTTCAAAGATGTGATGTTCTCGGCCCATGTGCTTGGCACCGGCAAGCCTGATCCAAAGATGTTCCAACTGGCGGCCGAGAATTTTGGCGCACAGGCCCCGGTGGTCATCGAAGACAGCCACAATGGCGTTACAGCCGCAATCCGGGCCAATATGCGCTGTCTGGCCTACGCGCCGCATGGCGGTGGTGACAGGCTGGCCGATCTTGGGGCCGAGGTGATCACGGATATGTCACAGGCGCACCCGCTGTTGGGACTCTGACCCCCAACTGTGCTAGGGTGCAGCCATGGATCATGCTCTGACACCCTTTGTCTGGACAGTCTCCCGCGACGCCGAGGTCATGGCGAAACCTGACCCCAAGCCCCTGCGCGCGCCGGTGTTCATCCACGATGCGGTTACCCCTTGGGGGGCTGAGACGATGCTGCTGAAACTCCTGCGCGAACAGGCCGCCGATCAGGACGAATAGGTCGGGTGAAATTTGCCGCCCGGTGACAGGGTAAAGATATCGACCCCATCCGCCGTTACGCCCACCGAATGCTCGAACTGTGCCGACAGCGACTTGTCGCGGGTCACGGCGGTCCAGTCATCGGCCAGTGTCTTGGTTTCGGGGCGGCCCAGATTGACCATCGGCTCGATGGTAAAGAACATGCCTTCCTCAAGAACCGCGCCTGTGCCGGGGCGGCCATAATGCAGCACATTCGGCGGCGCGTGGAACACGCGGCCCAGACCGTGCCCGCAAAAGTCGCGAACAACACTCATCCGGTGCGCTTCGACATAGGCCTGAATGGCATGGCCGATATCGCCGAACGTGTTGCCCGGCTTGACCATCTCGATGCCCTTGAACAGTGCGTCATGGGTTACCTGGATCAGACGCTCGGCCTTGCGCGGCAGCTTGCCCGCCACATACATGCGCGAGGTGTCACCGAACCAGCCATCCACGATGACGGTCACATCGATGTTCAGGATATCGCCATCCTTCAGCTTCTTGTCACCGGGAATACCGTGGCAGACCACATGGTTCACACTGATGCAGCTGGCGTGTTCATACCCCTTATAGCCGATCGTGGCCGAGGTCGCGCCCGCATCCTCGACCATCTGCGTGATCAGCCCGTCAAGCGCACCCGTGGTCTGACCGGGAAAGACATGCGCGGCGATATCATCCAATATCCGCGCCGCCAGAGCGCCCGCCGCGTGCATCCCGGCAAAATCACCCTGTTCATAGATGCGGATACCGTCCTTGGTCAGGCGGCCACGATGCTCTTTCATCGACGCAAAGCTCCAATTGTTACGCGCGGCACTTCTTTTACGCTGCTTGTGCAGAAAGTACCAGAGGGCGCAGTGTATCAGGCGGCACATGGGGCAGAACCACGAGAGTTCAAGAACTTGAACTGCAGTTAGGTTTCAAATCCGGTTTGACCCATCGACCATTGCGTTGACGCATAACGGTTTGGTGTTTGTTCAGTTTACACAGCAAATTTCACAGACAGCCTCTGCCCTGTTATTGTTGCGATGAACTCCAACAACTAAGGAGCGCACTGAAGTGCCACGACAGCTCCCGCACGAGACAGACAAGAAGTATTTGGTTTTTGCCGGAACTGGCACGGATCTGATCTTTAACCACGGCATAGATTTGCCGGGATTTGCCTCATTTCCATTGCTAGAGAACCCAGAAACCCGTTCTGTCCTTGCAGGTCAGATGCACGCGCTTGTTCAGTTGGCGGGCGAGATGGAGGTGGGTTGCATACTTGATGCACCGACTTGGATGGCCAATGCTGATCGGGCTGCTCCTCTGGGTTACGATGCCGAACAACTGGATGAAATAAACCGGGATGCTGTCGCGTTAATGGAAGACGTGCGTCAGAGCGCTGGTCGAGATGACGTTTTGGTTTCCGCCTGCGTCGGCCCACGCCACGATCCCTATGCGGACGTTCCGGCCATGTCGATCGATGATGCCCGTCAGTATCACAGTGCGCAGCTTGCCGTTTTGAAACAAACCAGCGTCGACTTGGTGACAGCTTATACGTTCAACAGACCTAGCGAAGCAGCGGGCTGCATTCTGGCTGCGCAGGATTTTGGACTACCGATAGTGATGTCATTGGTAGTTGAAACCGACGGGTGTCTGGCTGATGGAACAAAGCTTGTAGACGCGCTGGATCAAATCGATGTCGCCACGGATGCGGCTGCGCAGTTCTTCATGGTCAATTGTGCCCATCCGACCCACTTTTCCGGTGCGCTAAATCGCCATCCAAGACTAAGAGGCGTTGTCGCAAACGCATCAAGTTGCTCTCATGCGGAACTGGATGAGGCCGAGGAATTGGACGAAGGTGACCCCCATGTGCTTGGGCAAGAGATTGCGGACGTCGTGCATAACAACCCGTCAATTTCAGTGATAGGAGGGTGCTGCGGTACAGATATGAGGCATTTGAAACTCATGGCACAAGCGGTTGCTGCGTCTTAGACGCGCGCCAAACAGTCTCAATCAGTGCTCCTTAGTCAATCGCGCGCATTTTGGGCTACGTCAACAGGCCAGGGTCATGCTGGTTGATTACTGGAAAGGTACTGACGTCAACCCAAACCCCATCCGGCGCAATCCGCGTCCCGCAAATCATCCGCTCTACCCCTTGCGCCTGCGCGACCTCAAACGCCGCCGCATAGGCCGGGTCGATATCCGCGGCCAGCGCGAACCGGTCGCAATCGGTGCGTTGCACCAGGTACAGCATGATCGCCCGGTGCCCCTGCGCCGCCATCTGTGCCAGATCGCCCAGATGTTTGGTGCCGCGGGCGGTGACGCTGTCGGGGAACTCGGCCAGACCGGGCTGGCGGGACAGCGTCACGCTTTTGACCTCGATATAGGCATCTGGCAGGCCGGGGCCGCTCAGCAGGAAATCGATACGGCTGTTTTGCCCGTATTTCACCTCGGGCCGGACGGTGTCATAGGCTGCCAGCTCGGGGATCTCGCGCGCCGCAAGCGCCGCCCGCAATGCCCGGTTCGGGACGGATGTGTCAACCCCGGTGAAATGCCCGTTTTCGTGATCCACCAGCCGCCAGCCGAATTTCAGCTTTTTCTTTGGGTCGTCACTGGGCTCAAGCCAGATCAACTGGCCCGGTTCGGCCAGCCCCATCATGGATCCCGGATTGGCGCAATGGGCGGTCACCTCGTGCCCGTCTTCCAAACGGCAATCGGCCAGAAAGCGTTTGTAGCGACGGATCAGACGGGCGGGGACAAGAGGGGTTTCAAAACGCATGTCTCACGGCCTATACCTGCCCCTGAAGACGATCAAGAGGAGTCCGCGCCATGGCCAATCCAACCGCAGCAATGCTGGTGATCGGGGACGAAATCCTGTCGGGCCGCACCCGCGATGCAAACATGCATTTTCTGGCGCAGGAACTGGCAAAACACGGCATCGATCTCAAAGAGGTCCGCATCGTCAGCGATGACGCCCCCGCCATCGAAGCGGCAGTCAAAGCGCTGTCTGACAGCCACGACACGGTCTTTACCAGCGGCGGCATTGGCCCGACCCATGACGATATCACCGCCGATTGCATTGCGCGCGCCTTCGATACCCCGATTGACATTCGCGGCGACGCGCGCGCGCTGTTGCAGGCGCATTACGACAAATCCGGGCTGGAACTGAACGCTGCCCGCCTGCGCATGGCGCGTATCCCGGATGGCGCGACATTGATCGACAATCCGGTCTCGACGGCGCCGGGTTTCACCCTGAAGAACGTGCATGTGATGGCCGGGGTACCGCTGGTGTTTCAGGCCATGGTCGCCAGCGTCCTGCCCACACTGACCGGTGGCAGCCCCTTGTTGTCGCAAACCCTGCGCGTGGACCGGGGCGAAGGCGATATCGCCGCAAACCTGTCCGCGCTGGCCGAGGATTTCAGCGATCTGTCCATCGGTTGCTATCCGTTTCAGATCAACGGGGCCTTTGGGGCCAACGTGGTGGTACGCGGCACCGATGGCAGTCGGATTGACGCGGCCATGACCCGTCTGGCGAAAGAGCTTGCGCTTTGAGAGGCGACTGGGCGGACATCGTCGACGGCACATGGCCTGCCGCGCGGTATCGCAGGCTGGGGCCGTTTCAGCTGCGCGAAGGGCAGGGCGGCGGCTCGCGTGTTTCTGCGGCCAATGCGCTGGCCCGGGCCAGCGATGCAGATATCGACGCGGCCGAGGCCGCGATGCAGGCCATGGGGCAGAAATCCATCTTCTGCCTGCGCCCGGGGGATGAGGCGCTGGATGCAAAGCTGGCGCAACGGGGATATGACATCCTTGATCCGGTCAACATCTATACGTGCCCCGTCTCTCACCTCACCGATCAGCCGATCCCTCCGGTCATGGTGTTTTCGGTCTGGGAGCCGCTTGAAATCATGCGCGAAATCTGGGCAGCTGGTGGGATCGGGCCCGAACGTCTGGCGGTGATGGAGCGCGCGAAGGGTCCCAAAACCGGTCTGCTGCTGCGCCACAACGACCAACCCAGCGGCGCAGCCTTCGTGGCGATGCATGGCGATGTCGCGATGCTGCATGCGCTTGAAATCCTGCCCGCGCACCGCCGTCAGGGGCTGGGTCAGTGGACCATGCGCGCCGCGGCGATTTGGGCAGGTGACAACGGCGCTCAAACCTTCAGTGTGATCTGCACCAAGGCCAATGAAGGTGCCAATGGTCTCTATTGCGCCCTCGGGATGGAGATCGCCAGTGAATACCATTACCGTCACCTTGTCTGAACAAAAGGGGTCGCCATGACACAGAAAGACATGCCCACCGCGCTGAACCTGCCCATGGTCGATCCGCTGCCGCCGGAAACGCAGAAATATTTTGATATCTGTGTCGAAAAGCTGGGCATGGTGCCGAATGTGCTTAAGGCAAACGCCTTCGATATCGACAAGCTGAACACGTTCACGGCGATGTATAACGATCTGATGCTGGCCAACAGCGGCCTGTCCAAGCTGGAGCGCGAGATGATTGCCGTAGTCGTGTCGTCGATCAACAAGTGCTTCTACTGTCTGGTCGCGCATGGTGCGGCGGTCCGGCAGCTTTCGGGCAACCCGCAACTGGGCGAGATGCTGGTGATGAACTACCGCGTTGCCCCGATCGAGCCCCGGCAGCGCGCAATGCTGGACTTTGCCGCCAAAATGACAACCGCCAGCGCCGAGATCGAAGAGCCCGACCGCCAGAACCTGCGCGACGCAGGCTTTTCCGACCGCGACATCTGGGACATCGCCAATGTTGCCGGGTTCTTCAACATGTCCAACCGGGTGGCCAGTGCCACGGCAATGGTACCCAACCCCGAGTATCACGCGCAGTTTCGATGATCCGATCAGCCGCCCTTATCGCCACGCTGCTGGCGGGGCCGGTTCTGGCGCAGGACCTGACCCTGCCAGCCAGCGCCCGCCAGATCAGCGACCGTACCTCGCCGCTGGACAGCTATGACCTGCCAACGGGGCCTTATGCGAATGGCGCGGTGCCTGCTGACACCCTCGAAGGCCGGGTTGAACGCTACACGTGGCGGCTTCAGGCGGGCTCAAGCACAACCCTTCAGCTTCTGACCCCGCTGCGCGACCAGATCGAGGCGCAGGGCTACAAGATTCTGTTCGAATGTGATGCCCGCGCCTGTGGCGGCTTCGATTTCCGCTTTGGCACCGAGGTCGTTCCGACCCCGGACATGTATGTCGCCATTCAGGATTACCGTTTCCTGTCGGCCACCAAGGGGCCTGTTGCCCTCAGCCTGTTGGTCAGCCGCAACCCCCCGGACGGGTATGTCCAGATGATCCGCGTCACACCCCAGAATGCACCGGACCCTGTTCCGGTCGTGATCGAACAGGCAGTCGAGGGGTCGGGCGGGCTGATTGAGGCGCTGGCAACATCGGGTCACGTGATACTGGACGATCTGCATTTCCCAACCGGTGAGGTTGCGTTGGGCGAAGGGACATACGCCTCTCTGACCCTGCTGGCCGGGTATCTGGCCGAAAACCCCAAGATGCGCCTAGCGCTGGTGGGGCACACCGATGACACCGGCGCGTTGCAGGCCAATATCGCGGTCAGCAAAAGCCGGGCCGAGTCGGTCCGCACCCGTCTGATTGATGCGCATGGTGTGGCCGCCGACCGGATCGAGGCGCAGGGCGTCGGCTATCTGTCCCCGCTCACCTCGAACGCAACCCCCGAAGGGCGCGAGCTGAACCGCCGGGTCGAGGCGGTCTTGCTCGTCAACTGACCCACCACAGGTAGAGCGGCAGTCCGACCGTGATGTTGAACGGAAAGGACACCCCCAGCGACAGGGTCAGATAAATCCCGGCCTCGGCCTTTGGCAGTGCGATTTTCATGGCGGCCGGAACCGCGATATAAGACGCCGAGGCCGACAGCACCATGAATAGGAACAGGCTGCCTTGCGGCAATCCGATCACCGCACCGACGGCCCAGGCCATCAGCGCGCCGATCAGGGGCATCAATACGCCAAAGGCGAACAGGCCAACCGACAGTTTGTCGCGATTGCTGATCAGGCTGCGCCCAGCCGAAAGCCCCATATCCAGCAGGAACAGGCACAGGATGCCAGTGAAAGGCGTTACGATGAAAGGCGCGATCATCTGCATGCCTTCACCCCCGGTTATGGCTCCGATCAGGAACGCCCCGGTCAGCAGCACAATCGATCCATTGGCCAGCAGATCACGCCACAGCTTGTCATCCTTGACGCCATTGCCGCTGGTCTTGTGCGCCAGCCACAGCGCCGACAGAATGGCCGGCACCTCCATCGCTGCCGCAACCGCCACCATGAACCCGTCATGGGCAAGACCTACCAGATCCAACAGGCTGGTGGCGGTGACAAAGGTGACAATCGAAATCGAGCCGTAATGCCCTGCGACCGCCGCTGCATTCAACGCATCCAGCCGTGTCATAACCCTCAGCAGGGCAAAGGCCACGAAGGGGATGGTAAAGGACAGGGCCACGCCGCCCAGCAGGGTCAGGAACAGTTGCAGGTGGATGCCATGCGCGGCCAGGCTGGCACCGCCTTTGAACCCGATGGCCAGCAGCAGGTAAAGCGACATGAACTTGGCCGCGCCCGCCGGGATAGACAAATCACTGCGCACAAAAGCCGCCAGAAGCCCTAGGGCAAAAAACAAAATGGTGGGCACCAGCAGATTGCTGGACAGCGTCTCGATCACTCCGGGCATACTTGTCTCCTGATCCCTCGTTTCAGGGCTAGGTGCCTTGCAAAATTGATTTCGCCAAATACTATCTTTTTAAGTTTAACATAGTTTCAGGCTATGAAATGCGTCCAACCTTGCGCCAATTGGAATACATCGTCACGGTCAGCCGCCTCGGGCGGTTCAGTTTGGCCGCCGAGGTGCTGAATGTCAGCCAACCCAGCCTGTCAGCGCAAATTGCGACCGTAGAACAAGAGCTTGGCGTTCGGATCTTTGACCGCAACCGCGGCGGAATTCAGGTGACGACAAAGGGGGAAGAGTTCATCTCGCGCGCGCAAAAGATCCTTGCCGAGGTCAAGGACCTGCGCCACGCCATGACCAACGATATGCCTGTCGGAGGAAGGTTGCGACTGGGCGTTTTGCCTTCGATCGGGCCGTACCTGCTGCCGCAAGCCATCAAAGAGGTGCACCGCCTGCGCCCGGGGTTGCGCATTGTCGTGCGCGAGGAAAACACCCGCGATCTGGAACAGGGTCTGAAATCCGGTCGGTTTGATCTGATCCTGTCAACGCCCGAGGATCACCCCAATACCGTTCAGCACCGCTTGTTCAACGAACCCCTCTGGGTTGCGGTGGCCGTTGACGACGTTCTGGCGCAGGACCCACAGGGCGTCAGAGCGGCCGACTTGCAGAACCGGCTGTTCCTGACCCTTGACCAAAGCCACCGCCTGTCGCGCATCGTCTATGCGCTGGCAGCCGAATGCGGTGGCGTGGTTTCGGATGAATATGAAGGCACAACGCTTGATTCCATTGTCTTGATGGCGGCCTCGGGGGTTGGGGTTGCGGTACTGCCGGATCTGTTTGCCCGCAGACAGGGCATTTACCGCGACGAAGTACGGCTGCGCCCGCTGTCCATTCCCAATGCCAATCGCGATATCGCATTGCTGGCGCGCAATGCCGAAACGCCGCCGCCGGGCCAGAACGTATTGATGGAAAGCCTACGCTCTTCCGCGCGATCCATCGGCCTGACGGTGATCGGTTCATAAAAAAAGGCCCGCACTTTGACATGCGGGCCAAAGGTTGGTCTTCAGGGAGAAACTACCAATCCATCGGGCTTTTGTCTTCGAATGCGTCGACCAGAAAATCGATGAAGGCCCGTACTTTGGGTTGTGTGAAGCGGCCGGGCGGATAAACGGCGTAAATGCCCTGTACCTCGTCCGGCAGGGACGGCATGGCATCGACAACCCGCCCCGATTTCAACGCTTCGGCATAAAGATAGCTGGGCAGATACGCGATCCCCAGCCCCGAGATGGCCGCGTTCAGCAGCGACTGGCCGTCATTCACGCTCAGCCAACCCGCGGTGCGCACCTGACGCTTCTCGCCAGACGGTGCGGTCAGTTTCCAGACATTGCCTGACGACTGGCTGGAATAGTGCAGCAACTTGTGTTCGTTCAGATCGTCGATCTTCTGCGGGCGCCCGAACCGTTCGATATAGCTGGGCGCGGCGACCATGCGTTTGACCGTTTCGGTCAGCTTGCGGGCGCGCAACGTGCTGTCTTCCAGCTCACCGATGCGCACGGCCACATCAAATCCTTCGGAAATCAGTTCGACATAGCGGTTGTTCAGCACCATGTTCACGGTGATGTCGGGGTAGACGGCCAGGAAATCGGACAGGACAGGCGACAGGTGATTGACACCGAAATCCGTGGCTACGCTGATGCGCAGCAGTCCGGACGGGGCCGATTGCATCGATGTGACCAGCGAATCCGCTTCACCCGCATCATTCAGAACGCGACGCGCGCGGTCATAATAGGCCAGGCCGATTTCTGTCGGCGACACCCGGCGCGTGGTGCGGTTCAGCAGCCGGGCTCCCAGACGCGCTTCGAGGCTCGAGACGTGTTTGGACACGGCCGATTTGGAGATGCCCATCTTCTTGGCCGCATCGGTGAAGCCACCCTGGTCCACCACGTTGGCGAAGGCTTCCATTTCGGTCAGTCGGTCCATTCTCGTTCCCCAGATCTTGATTTCCAACCCGACTATCGCTCTGAATCTGGGCGGAATCGGGGCATACATGGGATAATATCAGGGATTTGAATCGGATCGTTTGCGTATGAGAAACGCAGAAACAGTGGTTTCCAAACCGGCCCCGACGCCTGCGATACTGCGTTTTCCACGCAATCATACGTTTCTGTTCATCTTAGAATGGCATTTTTGTGACGACAGAGGGGGTCAGGAAATCCGGTTTCATCGTCGTTGCCCTGTCCCGGTGTTTTGGCCGGGGACACGGTACCCCGAAAACCCTTTTCAAAGCGAAGTTTCACCACCCCGCCCAGCGGCGACACCGGGCCGCAACCCCTGTTCCCGGACCGATCGCTATTTACATCTTCGCGGATGTTCGCGACCCTGCGCGCATTTGCAGGGGGTTTGAATGTCACTGGAATTCTTCATCACATCCATGATCGTCGTGCTGCTGCCAGGCACCGGTGTCATCTACACACTGGCCGTTGGCCTTGGCCGCGGTTTCCGGGCCAGCGTTGCCGCCGCGGTCGGATGCACAGTGGGAATCGTTCCCGCTGCCGTGGCCAGTATCGTCGGGCTTGCCGCATTGCTGCACACCAGTGCCGTGGCGTTTCAGCTCGTGAAATACCTTGGTGTCATTTACCTTTTCTACATGGCGTGGGGCATCCTCAGGAGTGGCGGCGCCTTGGATGTCACCGCCGACAAGACCGCGAAAAGCAGTTTCAAGATTGCCATCACGGGAACGCTCATCAACGTGCTGAACCCTAAGCTGTCGCTGTTCTTTCTGGCGTTTCTGCCGCAGTTCCTGCCAGCCGACACGGCGAACGCAGGGGGTGCGCTGATCCAGCTGGCCCTGGCCTTTATGGCCATGACCTTTGTTGTCTTCGTCGGATACGGGGGCTGCGCAGCACTGGCCCGTGACTATGTGATCCGCCGTCCAACGGTGATGAAGTGGATCAGGCGGAGTTTTGCAACGGCCTTTGGCGCACTGGGTGCAAAACTCGCGCTGTCCGACTAGGAAACGCTAAACCGGGGCGATCAGAACTTCGCCGCCAGCCGCGTGCCCTGATTGATCGCGCGCTTGGCGTCCAGCTCGGCGGCGACATCCGCACCCCCGATCACATGGGGGGTGATGCCCCGCTCGATCAGCGCGTCCGCCAGTGACCGTTCGGACACCTGACCGGCACATAACACAATGGTATCGGCCGCGATCACCGTCGGGTCTGCGCGCTCTTCGCCAAAGCTGACATGCAGGCCGTCATCGTCGATGCGTTCATAATTCACGCCACCCACGAAATTGACGTTCTTCATCTTCAGCGTTGCCCGGTGAATCCAGCCAGTGGTTTTGCCCAAACCCTTGCCATGCGCCTGTTTCTTGCGCTGCAACAGGGTGACCTGACGTGCGGGCGCGCTGGGTTGCGGCCCCTCGGGCGCCAACCCTGCACGGTGCTCAGCCGGGTCCGTCACGCCCCATTCCTTCATCCACAGCGGCAGGTCGGTCGTGGCGCTGTGGCCCTCTTCCAGCAGGAACTCGGACACATCAAAGCCGATGCCACCGGCCCCGATCACGGCAGCAGACTTGCCAACCTCGGCCTTGCCGCGCAGCACGTCGATGTAACTCAGCACGTTGTCCCGATCCTGCCCCGGTATCTGCGGATCACGCGGGCTGACACCGGTGGCGATGACCACCTCGTCAAAGCCGGTCAGGTCATCTGCGCCTACCTCGCGGTTCAGTTCCACTTTCACGCCCAGTTCATCCATCATGGTGCGGTACCAGTCGACAAGACCCCAGAATTCTTCTTTCCCCGGCACCTGCTTGGCCATGTTCAGCTGCCCGCCGACCTCATCAGCGCGGTCGAACAGGGTAACATCGTGGCCGCGCTGGGCCGCGATCATTGCGGTCGACAGACCGGCAGGACCTGCCCCCACAATGGCGATGGATTTCCGCGTTTTGGCCGGTTCAATCACCAGCTCCGTCTCATGACAGGCGCGCGGGTTCACGAGGCACGAGGTCAGCTTGCCGCTGAACGTGTGATCCAGACAGGCCTGATTGCAGGCAATGCAAGGCGCGATCTTTGCGGCCTCACCCTCAATCGCCTTGGCCACGAAATCTGCATCCGCCAGCATCGGGCGGGCCAGCGAGACCATGTCGGCGCAGCCGGTCGAAAGAACCTCTTCGGCCACCTCGGGGGTGTTGATCCGGTTCGATGTGATCACCGGTATCCCCACCTTGCCCATCAGCTTCTTGGTCACCCAGGCAAAGGCCGCGCGCGGCACGCTGGTGGCGATGGTAGGGATCCGCGCCTCGTGCCAGCCAATGCCGGTGTTGATGATCGTGGCCCCGGCTTTTTCGATCTCCTGCGCCAGTTGCACCACCTCGTCATGGGTCGATCCGTTGGGTACCAGATCGATCATCGACAGCCGGTAGATGATGATGAAATCGGTGCCCACCGCCTCGCGCGTGCGGCGCACCACCTCGATCGGCAGACGCATCCGGTTCTCATAAGACCCGCCCCAGCGGTCGGTGCGCTTGTTGGTATGGGTCACAAGGAACTGGTTCAGGAAGTACCCTTCCGACCCCATGACCTCGACCCCGTCATAACCTGCCTTTTGCGCCAGTACGGCGGCGTTGACGATATCGCTGATCTGCTTCTCGATGCCCTCTTCATCCAGCTCAGTGGGCGGGAACGGAGAGATGGGTGATTTCACCGGGCTGGGTGCCACGCATTTCGGCCCATAGGCATAACGACCTGCGTGCAGGATCTGCATCGCGATCTTGCCGCCTGCGTCATGTACGCGCTGCGTCACGATGGAATGGTGCGCCACGTCCTTTTCACTCACCATCATCGAGGCCCCCGGCAGGACCGAGCCTTCAAGGTTCGGACCTATCCCACCCGTCACCATCAGTGCCACGCCGCCCCGCGCCCGGTCGGCATAGAACTCGGCCACCCGGTTCCAGTCGCCGGTTTCCTCAAGCCCCGTATGCATCGAGCCCATCAGCACGCGGTTCTTCAACGTAGTAAAGCCCAGATCCAGCGGGGCCAGCATATTCGGGTACGCAGTCATGGCGGAACTCTCCCTCCAGAATTTGCCCGCTAGATTGACGTTCGCGTCAACTTTGTCACGCGAAACCCCACGTCACCCTCTTTGCTGTGGCGCCGGTGATTGCTAGAGGTGGGCGGAACAACCCGATGAGGCCGCGCATGACCCCCGAAGAAATCGCCAAACTGCCCTATCGCCCCTGCGTCGGGCTGATGCTGATGAATGCCGAGGGGAGGGTTTTTGTGGGTATGCGAAACGACGGCCCACAAGACGCCTGGCAAATGCCGCAGGGCGGTGTGGACAAGGGCGAAGATCCCCGCGACGCAGCCCTGCGAGAGCTGTGGGAGGAAACCGGGGTCACGGCTGATCTGGTCGAAATCATCGCCGAAACCGAGGGCTGGCTGCCCTATGACCTGCCCCATGACATCGTGCCCCACATTTGGAAAGGTCGCTATCGCGGGCAGGAACAGAAATGGTTCCTGCTGCGCTTCACCGGCGCCGACGATCAGATCAACATTGAAACTGATCACCCGGAATTTACCCGTTGGAAATGGCAAGAGCCCGACCAGCTGATCGCGGAAATCGTGCCCTTCAAGCGCGATGTGTATGAGCGTGTGGTCGAGGCATTCATGGCCCATCTGTCGTAACAGCGGCGACTGAACCGTAATGGCCCTATTGCGAACACAATCACGCCTCGGAATGCGGGCGGCGTAGGGATTCGCTTGGCAAATGCCTTGGACGGTTTGGATTTCAAAGCCGTGCCACAATTCACATCACTGAACAGGGCGTAAGGTACCAAGGGTGCCGCAACGGAAATCGGAAAAATAACGCCTTTGTGATCGACATTTCTCTTCAATATAACAACAAGTTGAATAGCGGCCGCTCTCCGTCGCCAAAATTGAGGCATAAACGCAGATATAAACCAAATTTACTCCAATTCCGGCCACAATCTTGGGGCCAAAGTCGGCAACGCATTCCAAGCTGGTGGAGTAAACAACCGTGAACTTTTAGTCGTTTTTCCCAAAATCGCATCCAGAAACATCGATTCAAATCTGTGATTTGAGAGACCGCACCCACCAGCTGATCGTGGGGAAATAGACCCGTAATCCTCTTAAGAAGGCCAAAGCAGAAAGCATCCTGAAGGCCCGAATTCAACACAATAACCCTGCGGTGACCAACCAGTGCATCTGAAGGCGCCGCGCATAATGGCGTGCGATTTCTTCGGGTGCGACGCGTTATTTCAATCCAAAAGGAAAACGTGACAAAACAGCAGGATCATAGGAATGGAATTGGTCCGCCACCGAATATCACGACAACTTCGCGCGTATACTCTGCCTCTGACACTCCCTCGTTCTTGCAGGTGTGCTTTTCGTATTCTTCGGCCGCGGGTTGAACAGGCACGCCGGGTGTAAAGCCATTGGAATACTCATTTGCCTGGCACGCGTCTGCGGGTGTCTGATTGCTGAGTGATGAGTGTGGTCTGATGTTGCTGTAATCGTATTACCAAACGCGCCGGGTGGAAATCTCACCGAATAATTGGGGCGTTTGGACGTAGGTTTTTTACGGGTGAATGAGGTGACTCTGATGAAGAAATCAAAACACGGCGACGCTCAATTCCCCGCGTTTAGCCGCTGATTAATCTTTCACTATGATAGTCCCCTTCATATGCGGGTGAAACACGCAGAAATAGGTATAAACCCCGGGTTTGTCGAATACCACGGCTGCCTTTTCGTTCCGCTCTAGCGGTCCGGTGTCCCAGTCTTGCATCTTTTGTTCCGTTGCGGTGTGAGGCGCGATGTCCAGATTGGTCCAGATCACCTCATCACCGACCGAAACTTCGAGTTTCTCAGGCGCGAACTTGAATTTGCGAATGGAAACCTGATGGCTGGTTGCCCCGGCGGACGCAACCTGTGCGCCAGCCAGAAGAGTAAGCGGTGCCGCACCCAGTACGGCACCAAACTTTCTGCGTGACAGTACAGCCATCAGCCGCAATCCAGCCCAGACACCATCTGTTCGGCGTGGCCTTCATGCTGTTTGAATGTGGCAAGAGCATCCTGCAGCAGGTTGGTGAGCGGCTCAACGGTGGTGTTGGGGATGAACTCGTCCTCAACCGTTTTGTTCACGATCTGATGATAGGCGAGCTCATTCTGAGCGTAGGCGCAATCAAAGGCTTTGCCGCGCAGCCCGCTCAGCTCATCGCGTTTCTCGACCGAACCTTTAACCAGGGCCTGGCTAAGGGCGTTGTCCTGGGGCGTTACATTCAGTTGTTGGATCAACGCCCCAGCAGCTTGGTTCACGGCCGCATGATCACGGATCATTGTGTTTGCAAAATCCCGAACGTCGTTATTGTCGGACACAGCAAGAGCAAGATGCGCATAGCGGATGTCGATTTCACCGGCAGTGTACGCTGTATGCGCGATCTCAAGATCGTTCATCTTGTTCTCATCTGCAACAGCAGCATAGCCGACGACGACAAGAGCAGCAGAAAGGAAAGCGGTTTTCATCTGGAATCTCCAAAGTTGATTGAAGCCCTGATATGCGTACAGTTTGCCTTGTCTTTGAATTACCTGCCGTCCAGAAGACATGCCCTATCGTTCGAACATGTAGACAGATATCGAACTCTTGGTAATATCGGCAATCATGCTTGATCTGCTAAGTGATATTCTGACCCGCCTGTCGCTCAAGGGGACACTGTATTTCCGCACCAGCCTTAGCGAACAGCCCTGGGGGATCCAGGTGCCGGCGTTTCAGAACGTGGCCCGGTTCCACTATGTACATCGCGGTGAGTGCGTGGTGCGCGTCGCAGGAGAAGATCGGGCGCTACGCCTTACCAAAGGCGATCTTGTCCTGGTTCCACACGGGGCGGCGCATACGTTGAATTGTCGTGTTTCGGGCCCGGAAGACGCCTTGCCGCTGGATGACGTGCTGGAAAGGTCCGGCTATGATGGTAAGGGTGTTCTGGTGTATGGCGGTAACGACCCCAACATGGAGAACCAACTGATTTGTGGTCATTTTTCACTAGCCGAAGGATCAAGACATCTGTTGCTTGACCGATTGCCGCCAAGCATTGTCATCCGGGATTATGGCGCCGAGGCCAGCGATTGGCTGGAAGCGACGTTGCGCGTGATAGGGTCCGAGGCAGGGTTCGGCCGTTTTGGAGGTGATTTGATAGCGCTGAAGATGTCAGAGGCGATTTTTGCGCAGGCTATCCGGTGCCATATCGAAGATACCGCCAGAACAGGGGGAAAACTCTCAGGTTTCGCCGATGTTCATCTTACCCGCGCGTTGACGGCGTTCCACAATGACCCGACAGCGCAGTGGAGTGTCGATTCTTTGGCCAACAGGGCGGCATTGTCTCGGACAAGTTTCGCAATGCGGTTTTCCGAGAAGCTTGGGATCACACCGATGCAATATGTGACTGCATGGCGTATGCAGATTGCCCGCAGCGCGTTGGTAGAGAAAGGTGTCAGTGTTGCCGAGGCCGCGGATCTGAGTGGGTATTCCTCGGAAGCAGCGTTCAGTCGCGCATTCAAGAAAGAGATCGGGCAACCGCCTGCCAGATTTCGAACCTCTGCGTTACCCACTCAGGTCTGAACGATCAGCAATGTTGCCGGGTATGCATTCATTCCAACGACAGTGCTCAAAAGTACCTGTTGCTGAGGAGCACACTTTTCCGTCGCAAAACAACGGAGAAGAAAGTTGCCGCTATTTGCCACCAAAGAAATATCCGCCCTTATCGATAATCCCGCCGCCATCGCCATGATGGTGCCTCCTTTTGTTCTCGGACTGGGCATTTTCAACCTCTGTCTGACGTCAGGCAGACTATTCGAGCGCGACCATTTCCTGCCTGCTTTCTGGGTCTTTTCCCATCAACCTGAAATACTCTTTCGGCCCTTCTGACACTTTTCCAGAACCCATCTTGTTCGGTGGCTTTTCTCTGAGCCAGAACAGTCGCTTCCTTGGGGTCTTTCGTTTGGAGAGCAAAATTGAGTTTGTTTCGCTTGCTTAGCTTGGGGTAGTGCTTTCGAACGTCTTGGGGAACACGCCTACGAAATTACCAAACACCATTGGAGTTCTTTTGTTCAGTGTATCTAGCCATGATCAGAATCGCTTCTGCTTCAAAGATGATTAGAGGCATTGCGTCACCTCTTGTGTCACCTTTACAGGTCTGAAATTTCCGCTAAGTTCTTGGAATTTATATATTTTTGGGGAAGTAATGGTGCCCAGGAGAGGACTCGAACCTCCACGTCCATACGGACACTAGCACCTGAAGCTAGCGCGTCTACCAATTCCGCCACCTGGGCAGGTGTCGTGGAGCGGCGTTTAAGCTGACTGGCGGGGGGCGTCAACCGGATTCTGAATGAATTTTGAAAGTTTTTTGAATTCGGTTTTCGAACTGAGATTTTGGCCTGAGTATTTCATGACCGGCGCGGCGAATTAGTGCCTTGTTTGGCTGGCCTGCGAGCGTTAGTTCTAGAGCGCAATTTCTCAGCAGGAGCCCTCTCATGTCGAAACTGGTGACGATTTATGGCGGATCGGGATTTGTCGGTCGCTACATCGCGCGACGTATGGCGAGTGAGGGGTGGCGTGTGCGGGTGGCTGTACGACGCCCGAACGAAGCCATGTTCGTGAAACCCTACGGCGTCGTGGGACAGGTTGAGCCTGTGCTGTGCAATATCCGCGATGACGCCTCGGTCGCGCTGGCGATGCAGAGCGCCGATGTCGTCGTGAACTGCGTAGGTGTGCTGAATGAACTGGGCAAGAACGCGTTTGATGCCGTTCAGGCCGAAGGGGCCGAGCGTATTGCGCGCCTGGCCGCACAGCAGGGTATCGAACGGATGGTTCACATCTCGGCGATTGGTGTAGATGCAGGTTCAGCCAGCGAGTACTCTCAAACCAAAGCGCAAGGCGAAGCAGGTGTTTTGAAGCATATGCCCAATGCCATGATCCTGCGCCCCTCGGTTATCTTCGGAACCGAGGATCAGTTCTTCAACCGTTTCGCCGGGATGACCCGCATGGGTCCGTTTCTGCCGGTGGTTGGTGCAGAGACCAAATTCCAGCCCGTTTACGTGGATGACGTGGCCCAGGCAGCGGTCAAAGGTATTCTGGGGCAGGCAGAGCCGGGCGTGTACGAGCTTGGCGGACCGGAAGTGAAAACCTTCCGCGCCCTGATGCAGCAGATGCTTGAAGTGATCCACCGGCGGCGCATCATTGTCGGTCTGCCGTTCTTTGCTGCCCGGATTATGGCGGGCGTGCTGGATATTGCGAAATTCGTCAGCTTCCAGCTGTTCTCGAACAACATTCTGACCCGCGATCAGGTCAGGAATCTGCGTCATGACAACGTGGTAACTGACGGGGCCAAGTCCTTTGCGGACCTAGGCATTGCACCGACCACTCTGGAATCGGTGCTGCCGGAATATCTGTGGAAGTTTCGCCCATCGGGGCAGTATGATGACATTCAGAACTCGGCGAAAAACCTGCGTATCTGATCAGCTGTAGGCCATGAACAACAATGCCGCGCCCAGAATGACGCGGTAGATCACATAGGGCGTAAAGCTGACACTGCGCAGCAGTCGCATCATAAGGCTAAGCGCCAATAGTGCTGAGACAAAAGCAAATGCCGCGGCAATGGCCCCATCCCGGGCCAGTTGCGCATCAGCGTCGCGTATCACATCCAGTGCAAGCAGTGTGCCAGAGGCCAGAATGGTTGGGATTGACATCAGCATGGCAATCCGCGCGCCGTCTTCTCTGGTATAGCCCAGTTGACGTGCCCCTGTAATGGTGATCCCGGACCGCGATGTTCCGGGGATCAGCGCAAGAACCTGCCACAGCCCCATGACGAAAGCATCGCGAATATCCCAATCAGACGCCTCTTTCTTTTGGGGGCCTTTCTGGTCAATCCAATAGAGCAGCAGGCCAAAGCCCAGCATCGTCCACCCGATTACAGCGATCGAACGCATGGCCTCGCTTAACCCGGTCAGATGCAAAATTAGACCTGCAATCACGGTTGGAAGTGTCGCAATGATGAGGCCCAGAGCCAAACGGGCCTGCGGTGTATCTGTCCGGCCGGTCAGGGCGCGCGGCACCCCGGCAAGAGCCTGCTTCACATCCGCCCAGAAATACAGAACGACCGCACCAAGAGTTCCCACGTGCACCGCGATGTCTATGGCCTGACCCTGATCCTGAAGGCCCGACAAGTTCGGCAGCAGGATCAGGTGACCCGAAGACGAAATGGGCAAAAACTCAGTTATTCCCTGAATGATTGCCACGAGAATCAGGTGGAAAAGACTCATCTGCCCTGCCGTGCTGCCGCCACGTTTTTTATGTGGTGTATGGCTATAAGGGTGGTGGGGAAAAGGAAAGTCTTCATATAGGTCCGAATCGTACCTAAAATTCCTTTAAGAATTCACAGATTTCGAGTGAGTGGGTGGAAAATTCTCACAATAGGTCAGCATATATGACTTTTCATCCGTTTGCGCATCGCATAAAGAAATCCAACCAAGCCAATTCATGGAGTCTGACCCGTGGCCAAGCAACCGATGCTGAAATTTGTGCAGATCGACCGCGTCATGCCGGAAAAGCGTGCCGCCAATGACCGCAGAGAAGACTTTAACGAAATTTATGCCGAGTTCGCCGCCGAGAAAGCAGCAGAACAGGCCAGCCGTTGCAGTCAATGCGGTGTGCCCTACTGTCAATCGCACTGCCCGCTGCATAACAACATTCCCGACTGGTTGCGGCTGACTGCAACGGGACGGCTGGAAGAGGCTTACGAAACCAGCCAGGCGACAAACACCTTCCCCGAGATTTGCGGCCGCATCTGCCCGCAGGACCGTTTGTGTGAAGGAAATTGCGTGATCGAACAATCAGGCCACGGAACGGTCACCATCGGCACGATCGAAAAGTACATTACCGACACGGCGTGGGACAAAGGCTGGGTCAAGCCAGTGGTCCCTGCGACAGAGCGCCGTGAAAGCGTCGGCATTATCGGTGGCGGGCCGGGTGGTCTTGCCGCGGCGGACATGCTGCGTCGGGCCGGTGTTCAGGTCACGGTCTATGACCGCTACGACCGTGCGGGTGGTCTGCTGATGTATGGCATTCCGGGCTTCAAGCTGGAAAAAGAAATCGTCCAGCGGCGCAACGACCTGTTGGCGGACGGCGGTGTCGAGTTCGTATTGAACTGCGACGTGGACGCCGCAAAATTCGCTGAAATTCACGCAAAGCATGACGCCATCATCATCGCAACGGGCGTTTACACGTCGAGGGATCTGTCCATGCCGGGCAGTGGTCTTGCCGGGATCGAGAAGGCAATCGATTTCCTGACGGCATCAAACCGTAAAAGCTTTGGTGACACTGTTGAGGATTTCGACAACGGACGGCTGAATGCCGAGGGCAAGAAGGTTGTCGTGATCGGTGGTGGTGACACCGCGATGGATTGTGTGCGTACGTCGATCCGTCAGGGCGCGACATCGGTCAAATGCCTGTACCGTCGTGACCGGGCAAACATGCCGGGTTCGCAGCGCGAGACACAGAACGCCGAGGAAGAAGGCGTGGTATTCGAATGGCTCAGTGCACCGAAGGGATTCACGGGCGACGACAAGGTTTCCGGCGTGATGGTGCAGAAGATGCGTCTGGGTCAGCCCGATGCATCTGGTCGCCAGGCCCCCGAAGTGATCGAAGGCGCGGATTATGTCGAGGACGCTGATCTGGTGATCAAGGCATTGGGTTTTGAGCCTGAAGACCTGCCCGCCTTATTCGGGCAGCCTGACTTGCCCGTCACCCGATGGGGAACGGTCAGGGCAGCATTCCAGACCGGGGAAACCGAAATGGATGGTGTGTACGCGATCGGGGACATCGTGCGCGGTGCCTCACTGGTCGTATGGGCGATCCGTGACGGGCGCGACTGCGCTGACGCGATCATCGACCGGTTCAACGCCAAAACTGCCGTGGCGGCGGAATAACCCCAGTTTTCAGGAGGGTTCGAAATGTCGGAACTTCAAGGCCAATGCATGTGTGGTGCGGTCACAGTCACCGCCACCCCTGTGCGGGATGCTCTGGGCGCGTGTCACTGTGATCAATGCCGTCGGTGGACCAGTTCGATGCTGGTGACCTTTCAGGCGAAAGAAGGCTATGCCGCGTTGGGCCCGGTCAAGACATTTACCTCGTCCGACTGGGCAGAACGTGCTTTTTGCGGCGATTGCGGATCCTCGCTCTGGTATCGGATCACGCTGCCAGGTGAGATGCACGGACAGACACAAATGGCGGCTGGCCTGTTTGAAAATGCAGCAGGTAACCCGCTGAAACTTGAACTTTATATCGACAAAAAGCCCGAGGGATACGCGTTCGCAGGTGAACGTCGGCAAATGACCAAAGCCGAGGTCGAAGCCATGTATTCCCCCTCTGACGAAGGAGACAGCCAATGACCAAATATGATGCCGATTGGGTGCGGGCAGAAGAAGCAAAACGCAAGTGGATGGCCGAAAATGGTCTCTATTCCGAAGCAGAAGAGCATTCTTCGTGCGGTGTAGGCCTCGTTGTGTCCGTGGATGGCAAACGGTCGCGCAAGGTGGTGGATGCCGGGATCGATGCCCTGAAAGCGATCTGGCATCGTGGAGCCGTGGACGCGGATGGCAAGACCGGCGATGGCGCAGGCATCCATGTGCAGATTCCGGTTCCCTTCTTCTATGATCAGGTTCGCCGCACGGGTCATGAACCCAAGCTGAATGAACTGATTGCTGTTGGTCAGGTTTTCCTGCCCCGCACCGATTTCGGCGCGCAGGAGCGGTGCCGGACCATCGTCGAAAGCGAAGTTCTGCGTATGGGTTACTACATCTATGGCTGGCGACACGTGCCGGTCGATGTGACTTGCCTTGGGGAAAAGGCCAACGCAACCCGCCCCGAGATTGAGCAGATCCTGATCTCGAACTCCAAGGGTGTGGACGAAGAAACTTTCGAGCGCGAGCTCTATGTCATCCGTCGCCGCATCGAAAAAGCGGCTTTGGTGTCGGGTATCTCTGGTCTTTATCTTGCGTCGCTGTCCTGCCGGTCGATCATCTACAAGGGTATGATGCTGGCCGAACAGGTCGCTGTATTCTATCCCGATCTCATGGACGAACGCTTTGAATCGGCATTCGCGATTTACCACCAGCGTTATTCGACCAACACGTTTCCGCAATGGTGGCTGGCGCAGCCATTCCGCATGCTGGCCCACAACGGCGAGATCAACACCCTCAAGGGCAACGTCAACTGGATGAAAAGCCATGAGATCCGGATGGCCAGCGGAACCTTTGGTGACTATGCTGAAGATATCAAGCCAATCATCGCAGGTGGTTCGTCAGATTCTGCCGCATTAGACTCGGTTTTCGAGGTTCTGGTGCGCGCGGGGCGGTCGGCCCCGATGGCAAAAACCATGCTGGTTCCGGAAAGCTGGTCCAAGCAGGCGGTCGAGCTGCCGCAAGCGTGGCGCGACATGTATTCCTACTGCAACTCGGTGATGGAGCCATGGGATGGCCCGGCCGCGCTGGCGATGACCGATGGACGCTGGGTCTGCGCCGGTCTGGACCGGAACGGGTTGCGCCCCATGCGGTACGTTGTGACTGGCGATGGCCTTGTCATCGCAGGATCCGAGGCCGGAATGGTGCCGATCAACGAAGCTACCGTGACCGAAAAAGGCGCGTTGGGGCCGGGTCAGATGCTGGCGGTCGACATGAAAAAGGGCAAGCTGTACCGCGATACCCAGATCAAGAACAAGCTGGCCCGCGCGCTGCCATTTGGCGAATGGGTTGGCAAGATAAACGATCTGGACGAAACGCTTGCGGGTGTGAGCGAAGTTCCGATCTTTGCGGGTGGCGAGTTGCGCAAGCGCCAGATTGCTGCGGGATACTCGGTGGAAGAGCTGGAACAAATCCTTGCTCCGATGGCGGAAGACGGCAAGGAAGCCCTGGCATCCATGGGGGATGATACGCCCTCGGCTGTTCTGTCAAAGCAATACCGCCCACTCAGCCATTTTTTCCGTCAGAACTTCAGCCAGGTGACCAACCCGCCGATCGACAGCCTGCGTGAATACCGCGTGATGTCGCTGAAAACCCGGTTTGCCAACCTCAAGAACGTGCTGGACGAAGACAGCAGCCAGACCGAGATCGTGGTTCTGGAAAGCCCCTTTGTCGGCAACGCGCAATGGGACAAGCTGGTTGAGAACTTTGATGCGCCGCTGGCGGAAATCGACTGTAGCTTCGAGGCTGGTCAAGGCGCATTGAGCGCGGCTTTGGCCCGTATCAGAGCCGAATCCGAAGAAGCTGTGCGATCTGGTGCCGGGCATATCGTCTTGTCTGATATGCGGTCGGGCGAGGATCGGATTGCGATGCCAATGATCCTCGCGACCAGCGCTGTGCATTCCCATTTGACGCGTCAGGGTTTGCGGACCTTCTGTTCGTTGAACGTCCGTTCGGCTGAATGTGTAGACCCGCATTACTTTGCCGTTCTGATCGGCTGTGGCGCGACTGTGGTGAACGCCTATCTGGCCGAGGATTCTTTGGCTGACCGTATCGATCGCGGTTTGCTGGACGGAAGCCTGACCGAAAACGTCGCGCGCTATCGCGAGGCGATCGATCAGGGCTTGCTGAAGATCATGGCCAAGATGGGCATCTCGGTCATTTCGTCTTATCGCGGTGGTCTGAACTTTGAGGCCGTTGGCCTCAGCCGTGCCATGGTGGCCGAGTATTTCCCTGGAATGACCAGCCGTATCTCGGGCATAGGTATCAAAGGTATTCAGGCCAAGGCCGAAGAAATCCATGCCAAGGGTTGGAACAGCGGTCTGGATGTGCTGCCCATCGGTGGTTTCTACAAGGCGCGTAAGTCAGGTGAGACCCACGCGTGGGAAGCGACCTCGATGCACATGATGCAGATGGCCTGCAACAAGGCTTCGTATGAGCTGTGGAAACAGTATTCAGCCAAGATGCAGTCGAACCCGCCAATTCATCTGCGCGATCTGATGGATTTCAAACCGCTGGGCAAGCCGGTGCCGATCGAAGAGGTGGAATCGATCACCTCGATCCGCAAACGCTTTGTCACGCCAGGTATGTCGCTGGGTGCATTGTCGCCAGAAGCGCATAAAACACTGAATGTGGCGATGAACCGGATCGGTGCGAAATCCGACAGTGGCGAAGGTGGCGAAGATCCGGCACATTTCGTGCCTGAACCCAATGGCGACAACCCTTCGGCCAAGATCAAACAGGTGGCTTCAGGTCGGTTTGGTGTGACTGCGGAATACCTCAACCAGTGTGAGGAGCTTGAGATCAAGGTCGCTCAGGGTGCAAAACCCGGCGAAGGTGGTCAGTTGCCAGGTATGAAGGTCACCGACCTGATCGCGCGCCTGCGCCATTCGACCAAGGGCGTGACGCTGATCTCGCCGCCGCCGCACCACGATATCTATTCGATCGAGGATCTGGCGCAGCTGATCTACGATCTGAAGCAGATCAACCCGCGCTGCAAGGTGACGGTCAAGCTGGTAGCGTCCTCGGGCGTTGGCACGATTGCTGCCGGTGTAGCCAAAGCGAAAGCGGATATTATCCTTATTTCGGGTCACAATGGCGGTACAGGCGCGTCGCCTGCGACCTCGATCAAATACGCTGGTCTGCCGTGGGAGATGGGCCTGACCGAGGCGCATCAGGTTCTGGCGATGAACAACCTGCGCGACCGCGTCACCCTGCGGACCGACGGTGGCCTGCGCACGGGGCGCGACATTGTCATGGCCGCGATGATGGGGGCCGAGGAATTCGGCATCGGTACCGCTGCGCTGATCGCCATGGGCTGTATCATGGTGCGTCAGTGTCAGTCGAACACCTGTCCGGTGGGCGTGTGTACGCAGGATGAATCCCTGCGCGCCAAATTCACCGGCAATGCGGATAAGGTCGTCAATCTGATCACCTTCTACGCGCAGGAAGTGCGCGAGCTGCTGGCCAGCCTCGGCGCGCGTTCGATTGATGAAATCATCGGTCGGGCCGATCTGCTGGCTCAGGTCAGCCGTGGGTCCGCTCATCTGGATGATCTCGATCTGAACCCGCTGCTGATCACTGTCGATGGGGCACATAACATCATCTACAACCGCGACAAAGAGCGCAACGCGGTGCCGGATACGCTGGACGCCGAAATTGTTCGTGATGCGGCCCGGTTCCTGAAGGATGGTGAAAAGATGCAGCTGTCTTATGCAGTGCAGAACACACACCGGACCGTTGGAACCCGAGTGTCCAGCCATATTGTGCAGAATTTCGGGATGCGGAACACCTTTCAGGACGACCATCTGCATGTGAAACTGCAGGGCTCGGCCGGGCAATCGCTGGGAGCTTTTGCGGCCCCCGGTCTGAAGCTGGAAGTGTCGGGCGATGCCAATGACTATGTCGGTAAGGGCCTGTCCGGCGGTATGATCGTCGTGCGTCCACCGCAGGTCAGCCCGCTGAAAGCAGATGACAACACGATCATTGGCAATACTGTGCTCTATGGCGCCACCGACGGGTATCTGTTCGCGGCCGGTCGCGCCGGTGAACGGTTCGCGGTCCGGAACTCTGGTGCCAAGGTTGTTGTCGAGGGGTGCGGTTCCAACGGGTGTGAATACATGACCGGCGGTGTCGCCGTTATCCTTGGAACGATCGGAGCCAACTTTGGCGCGGGCATGACAGGCGGCATGGCCTATCTGTATGATCCCGAAGGCAAGGCTGAGGCGCTGATGAATAGGGAAACGCTGGTCACTTGCCCGGTCACTGTGGATCACTGGGAAGAGCAGTTGAAATCGCTCATCATGCGCCATGCTGCTGAATCGCAAAGCCGCAAGGCCACTGACATTCTTCAGCACTGGGAAGTGGAAAAAGGCAACTTCCTGCAGGTTTGCCCGAAGGAGATGCTGAACAAGCTCAGCCACCCGCTGAGTGTTGAAGCCAAAGCAGTTCCGGCGGAATAAGCCGAAACCTATTGTCTCTAAAAGCCCCGCGTGTCATTTGCACCACGCGGGGTTCGTATGTTAACGACGTTTCAGTGCAGGTCTTGCCCGTTTATCCGAAAATCGCCAATCTTTCTTCACACTCAGGCGACAATCATGGGCCGATCTAGGCGCCAGATGATAAGCAAACAGGGGCAACCGGATGCCAACACCGTATCAGGATCAGTTTTATACTTTCGATCCAGCAAACCCGCCACCTGCGGGAACGGCAGTCACTGTTAGCAGCTTCACTTTGATCGATGCAGACGATGACAACGAAATCGATGCACCGAGCGGCGACACCGTCAACGGTCAGGACGTCACGAATTCCTGGCCAGGGGACACTGTTACCATCAACGTGGCGGGCGTCGGGAACGTAACCTATACCGGCACCACGTTTTATCTGGCTGACGGATCTCGGGTTTTCACACCGACAGACGGCCAGGTCCTGCAGCCGGGAACATTTGTTTCAGCCACCTTCGTCAACACACAGGGGCCGCTGAATGTCGGCAATCTGGGTCCGCCCTGTTTCACGCCGGGCACCATGATAGCGACCCCGGAAGGCGAACGTGCGGTTGAAGATCTTGAAGTCGGCGATCTGGTCACGACCGTGGATCATGGCCCCCAGCCTTTGATCTGGGTTGGGCGTACAGTGGTGGCGGCCGAAGGAAAGCTGGCCCCGATCCGGTTTGAGGCCGGAGTGTTCGACCTGGATCGTCCGCTGCTTGTTTCGCCTCAGCATCGGATGCTGGTTGAAGACTGGCGGGCCTCGTACTTGTCTGGGCACGCTGAAGCGCTGATTCCGGCACATGCTCTGGTCAATGGAAAAACGGTGACCCGGGTGGAAGGCGGCGAGGTGGAGTATTTCCACCTTTTGTTCAAGCAGCACGAGATCGTCATCGCCAATGGCGCCAAAAGCGAAAGCTATTATCCGGGGCACGCGTTGTCGGCCTCGGACCGCGAAACGCAGAGCGAGGTCCTGCACTTGTTCCCTGAACTGGCAGGTCATGATCCGATGTCGGTAGAAACCGCACGACCGGTTGTTCACCCGCGCGAAGCGCGCGCTTTCGCGATTTAGGCCGTTTCAAACCCGGACCGCGCGTCGTATAGCTGAGGCATGGCGAAGAAAGCAGCCCGCAAATCAAGCGGTAAGAAAAACAAGGCATCCAGCAGAAAAACACCTACGGTGCGTCAGATTCGCCGTTGGCTGACTCGTGCGGTTGCGGCAATTGCCGGAGCTTTGCTTGCGATAATCCTGTTGTATTCGGTTGTGAACCCACCCGTAACCCATACGATCTGGTCGGAATGGCGCCGTTTGGGAAAGGTTGAGCGCGAATGGGTGCCGATCGAGGACATGGCTCCGATCATGGCGCGTTCGGTCGTGGCAGCAGAGGATGCAAATTTCTGCCTGCACTGGGGATTTGACGTAGAGGCCATTCGCGATGCGCTTGAGGATGGCGGGAATCGCGGCGCCTCGACGATTACACAGCAAGTTGTGAAGAACGTATTTCTTTGGCAAGGGCGCAGTTGGATACGCAAGGCGTTGGAAACTTCGATCACACCTGTGGTCGAGATTTTCTGGAGCAAGCAGCGAATTCTCGAGGTCTATCTGAACGTTGCCGAAACCGGGAATGGTGTTTTTGGGGTCGAGGCTGCCGCGCAACGGTATTTCAACACCAGCGCCTCAAAACTGACCCCAGTTCAGGCGGCGCGGATTGCCGCCATTCTGCCGTCACCGCGCAACAGATCGGTCACTGACCCGACGGCGCAAACGCGCAGGCGGGCGGCATCTATTCTGGATGGGGCGGCCACCATCCGCGCAGATGGTCGCGCAGATTGTTTCGAGGATTGAAACCCGTCGCCTGCCAAGGCTAAATCTGTCGGGTACTCACTGGTTCGATTGGAAGCCCATGGCGCGTCTGTTTCATGTTCCCCTCTCTCCATATTGCCGCAAGGTTCGGCTGTCTCTGGCGGAAAAGAAGATCGAGGTTGAGCTTGTCGAAGAGCGATACTGGGAACAGGACCCCGACTTTTTGCGCCGTAACCCCGCGGGTAAAGTACCAGTATTGCGTCTGGACGGACAAATGATGTCGGAAAGCGCAGCGATCTGCGAATACATCGAAGAAACCCGTCCCGAACCGCCATTGATGCCAAAAAGCCCCGAAGCCCGATACGAAGTGCGGCGCCTTGTTGGTTGGTTTGACGACAAATTCCACCATGAGGTGACGTCGAAGCTGCTGTACGAACGGGTAAACAAAAAAGTGACGGGTCAGGGCTATCCGGACAGCAAGAACGTCAAACAGGGTGCCAAGGCCATCAAGTACCACCTGGATTATATGGCATGGCTGCTGGATCACCGCCGGTGGTTGGCCGGTGACCAGATGACATTGGCTGATTTCGCAGCAGCGGCGCATCTGTCTTCGCTGGACTATATCTCGGACGTGGATTGGAACCGCAGTCAGGTGGTCAAGGATTGGTATGCGAAAATCAAATCACGCCCTGCGTTTCGCTCTATTCTGGCGGATCAGGTGCCGGGTTTCCGGCCGCCGCCCCATTACGCTGATCTGGATTTCTGATAGGGTGCGCTAGGGGGGCTGTCTGCCCCCCATCGCGCAGATGCGCGATTCCCCCCGAGGATATTTTTGGCCAGATGAAGAGCGGATCTGATTTGAAGGAAAAGCTGGTACAACAGGCCCTTGAAGAAGGGTTTGTTGCGTGCCGTGTCTGCCGCCCGTGGGATGTTCCAGAAGTTCCCGAGCGTTTGGCCGCGTACCTGGGTGCCGGGTATCATGGGCAGATGGGATGGATGGCCGAACGAACGCATTGGCGCGGTGATCCTGCAGCCCTTTGGCCCGAGGCGCGATCAGTGATCATGCTGGCCGAGAGTTACACGCCGGAACATGACCCGACAGACGTCTTGAAGCAACGCGGCCACGGGGCGATTTCTGTCTATGCGCAGAACAAAGACTATCATGATCTGGTCAAAAAGCGACTGAAGCGTCTGGCGCGGTGGCTGATTGCCGAGGCGGGCGGCGAGGTTAAGGTGTTTGTTGACACTGCACCCGTGCCAGAGAAAGCCTTGGGGCAGGCCGCCGGGTTGGGCTGGCAGGGGAAACACACAAATCTTGTCAGTCGGGAATGGGGTAATTGGGCCTTTATAGGGTCTGTTTTTTCAACATTGGATATACCCGCTGATTCTGCTGAGATTGATCGCTGCGGGTCTTGTCGGGCCTGTTTGGACAGCTGCCCCACGGACGCCTTTCCAGGCCCGTATCAATTGGATGCACGGCGGTGCATCTCCTATCTGACCATCGAACATAAAGGCCCTGTAGAGCCTGAACTTCGCGGAAAGCTGGGCAATCGAATCTACGGCTGTGATGATTGCCTGGCAGCTTGCCCGTGGAACAAGTTTGCGGTTGCCGCAAGTGACATACGCTATGCCGCGCGTGAAGATCTGGCAGCGCCTGCGTTGGAAGAGCTGGTGGCACTTGATGATACCTCGTTCCGAGCGAAGTTCTCTGGCTCACCCATCAAACGGATTGGGCGCGACCGGTTTGTGCGCAACGTGCTTTATGCCATTGGAAACTCGGGGCAGTCGAAACTGAGGGCTGCGGCCCAGAGTTTGACAGATGACCCGGATGAAACCGTGGCAGACGCAGCGCGCTGGGCGGTGGAACAACTTTCATAATTGCCGCAAACAGGCTGGACGTGTCGGCCCCAATCGCTACACCAATCTGCAGCGAACAGTAAGGAGAACCCGATGGCGCTGGCTTTGGGGGTGGATACGGGTGGAACCTATACCGATGCGGTACTGATCCGGGATGAAAAAGAGGTCATAGCCTCGGCCAAGTCCCTGACCACACGCGCGGATTTGGCAATTGGTGTGGGCAAGGCGATTTCTGCCGTTCTGGAGCAGGCGAAAGTTGCGCCGGATCAGATTTCAATGGCGTCTTTGTCCACAACATTGGCGACTAATGCCTTGGTCGAAGGGCAGGGCGGGCGCGTTGCGTTGATCTATATCGGATTCAAAGACAGCGACCTTGAAAAGCACGGTTTGAAGGACGCGTTAAAAGGGGACCCGTCCCTGGTTATGTCTGGTGGGCATTCTCATTCTGGCAGCGAAGCTGCGCCATTGGACGTTGCCGCGCTGGAGCAGTTTTTAGACTCTCATAAAGGGATTTCTGGCTTTGCCATAGCCGCTCAGTTTGCCACCCGTAATCCCGCGCATGAACTGGAAGCCGCACGGATCGTTACGGAAAGAACCGGGGCTCCGGTAACATGTTCGCATCACTTGTCGGCAAAGCTGAATGGGCCGAAACGCGCCGTGACGGCCGTGTTGAATGCGCGGCTGATCGGGATGATCGATCGTTTGATCGGGCGTGCGCAGGACCAGCTGCGCGAGTTGGGGATAATGGCCCCGATGATGGTCGTGCGCGGTGATGGGGCGTTGATGAGTGCTGAACAGGCGCGTGAACGCCCCATTGAAACGATCCTGAGCGGACCAGCCGCGTCAATTGTAGGCGCGCGCTGGTTGACCGGCGCAGAGAATGCGTTGGTGTCGGATATTGGCGGCACGACAACTGACGTGGCGTTGATCCGTGACGGTAAGCCCGCGATAGACTCGGCCGGGGCACAGGTGGGCGGGTTCCGCACAATGGTCGAGGCAGTTGCGATGCGCACCCATGGCCTTGGAGGTGACAGTCAGGTGCATGTCGTGACCGAGGGGTTGCAGGGCGGTGTTTTTCTGGGGCCGCGCCGCGTTCTTCCGGTGTCCCTGATCGCCTCGGAAGCGCCCGAGATCGTCCATGCCGTTCTGGACGAGCAATTGCGGGCCACGACGGTGGGTGAGCACGATACGCGCTTTGCCCGTCGCGTGCCGGGAATACGTGACGACGGTATAGATGTGCGAGAAGAAGCCCTGTTGGAGCGGTTGGGAGATCAGGTTCTGCCGATCGGTTCCTTGCTTCGGTCCCGAATGGAGAGCGGCGCATTGACCCGGTTGGTGGACCGCGGGATCATTCAGATCTCGGGCGTGACGCCGTCGGATGCCAGCCATGTACTGGGGCGGGTGGATGCCTGGGATGCGGACGCCGCCCGTAAGGCACTTGAACTGGTCGCGCGCAAACGGGTCGGGTCCGGAGATATGTTGGCAAATTCCGCCGAAGCGCTGGCGCAGATGATCGTGGACCAGTTGACAGAACAGACCAGTTTGACCTTGTTAGAGGCTGCTTTTGATGAGGAGCCAGACAGTTTCGGGCATTCGCCGCAGGAGCTGGCGCGGCATATCCTGACACAGCGCGGATTGGCGCAGCATCGCGGTTTGTTGTCGCTGACCGCAGCCCTGAACGTTGATGTTGTGGGACTTGGGGCATCTGCCCCCAGCTATTACCCGGCGGTTGGTGAACGGCTTCACTGCCGGATGATACTGCCGGAACATGCGGGCGTAGCCAATGCGATTGGCGCTGTCGTGGGGCGGTTGACCTTACGGCGAACGGGCACGGTGACAAGTCCTGCCGAAGGGCGGTATCGTGTACATCTCGAGGGCGGGCCCAAGGATTTTTCCGCATCAGAAGATGCGCTGGCTTTGCTGGAAAATGTTCTGAGGTCGGAAGCTGAAGGCGCGGTGCGCGAAGCCGGTGCAGAAGATATCCGGGTGATCGTGGATCGCGACATCAAAACCGCGCGGGTCGAGGCCAATGATGTGTTTGTCGAAGCAATGATCACGGTCGAGGCGAGCGGGCGACCGCGGGTTGCGGCGGGCTAGCCCCTCTGACTCGTTCAGAGGGGCCGGGCAGGTGGTGCATTATTCTGCGGCGCTGGCACGTTTGGGAAGAACCCAGTCCTGGCGCGGGAAGTGGCAGGTATATCCGTTCGGGATACGCTCAAGATAATCCTGATGCTCGGGTTCGGCCTCCCAGAAATCGCCGACGGGTTCGACTTCGGTTACGACTTTTCCCGGCCACAAGCCGCTGGCATTCACGTCTGCGATTGTATCCAGGGCGGTTGCTCTTTGGGCTTCATCGACGTGGTAAATCGCGGAACGATAGCTCATGCCTCGGTCGTTGCCTTGTCGATTCACCGTGGTCGGGTCGTGAATCTGGAAGAAAAATTCCAGCAGGTCGCGGTAACTGATTAGCGATGGGTCAAACCAGATTTCGATCCCTTCGGCGTGGGTGCCGTGGTTGCGATAGGTGGCGTTGGGCACATCGCCTCCGGTATAGCCCACCCGAGTTCGCAAGACGCCTGGCAGCTTGCGGATCAGGTCCTGCATACCCCAAAAGCAGCCTCCGGCCAGTACAGCACGTTGTTCAGTCATTGGATTTCCTCCACGTGGATCAGGAATTCGGCGTAACCTTCAGCCTCCATCTCATCCCGATGGATGAACCTGAGCGAGGCCGAGTTGATGCAATATCGCAGGCCGCCATGTTCTCGCGGGCCGTCGGGGAAGACATGCCCCAGATGGCTGTCGCCGTGTTTCGAGCGAACCTCGGTCCGGATCATACCATGTGTCGTGTCGCGAAACTCTTCCACATGCTCATGGATGATCGGCTTGGTAAAGCTGGGCCAGCCACATCCGGATTCGTATTTGTGGGTCGAAGCAAACAGCGGTTCGCCTGACACGATGTCCACGTAGATACCCGGTTCCTTGTTCCCCAAATACTTGCCTGTCCCCGGCCGTTCGGTGCCGTTGCGTTGGGTGACGTGAAATTCTTCGGGCGAAAGCGCCGCAATAACCGTGGGGTCTTTGGTGTAGCGTGTCATGGATCCTCCGGCTGATTTGACGTTTGTGCCATTATCTGGGGGCTGCCGTACAGAAAGCAAAGCGATATTTCAAAGCGCTCTCACAGTCGTGCAGTCGGTCAGACGCAAACACGTAGGTCCTTGCGTTAGGCCGAAGTCGTTTTGCCGGCAGGTTGGCGTGACAGCTGAACAGCAAGAATACCCAATGTCGTGACTGTAACGCCAATTGCGTCCATCGCGCCCAGTTTTTCGCCCAACAATATGGCCGCAATCGTGACACCGAATACCGGATTCAAAAAGTGGAACGTGGCTGCGCGGATCGCGCCGATGCGATCCAGAAGAAGGAACCAGATCAGAGTGGCCAGCAGCCCAGGAAACAGGGTTGTGTAAGTGAACGCCAATGCCAATGGCAGCGTCGGGTGGATGTAGATGGCCTCAAAGATCGGAGCAGCCACGAACAACATGGCTGAACCTACAAGCATCTGTAGACCGACGACCATCATGAAATTACCGCCCGAAGTCGCACCGCGGACCGCGAGGGTGGCAAAGGTCAGCGCCAAAGCTCCGATGCCGCACAACGCGATGCCGAACATGTCGACACCAGAACTGATCCGGCTGCTCATGATCAGGGCGACGCCGGTGAATCCGGCAAACAATCCCAAAATCCCGAGAGGGCGCAGTTTCTCGCCAAAAATCAGCCACCCTGCCAGCGCCACCAACAAGGGCATTGTGGACGCGATAATCGCCGCAACCGAAGCCTCGACCGTTTGCATAGCGTAGAAATTCAGACCCAAATACAGGGCATTTTGGCAGATACCGAACAGAATTGTCGCCCGCCATTGGTTCCGGGTCAGGTGCCAGCTTTGCCCCATCGCCCGGGCAATCAGAACCCCCAGACCCCCTGAGATCAAAAACCGCAGAGCCAGCGAAAACAAGGGAGAGGCGTCTGCCACGATGATCCGCGCCGAGGTAAAGGCAGACGACCAGATCAGGGCAAAAGTAAGCCCCATGGCTATGGCGCGCAGATCCATGGAGACCCCCTGTCACTTTGCGCGGACTGTCCCCGATTTTCCGATGGGTCGCAAGCGCTGCGCGTCAAAATAGACACATCCGTGATGCAACGAAAGTCACAAGGATGTTTTTATTGATTGACTAAACAATTAAAGTTATCGGCTCCGGGATCTGACATATCAAGGGAGGGTTGTCGGTGCTTCTGGAGTACATTCTATCTTTTGGCGTTCTGCTGGCGTTGGGCCTGGTCGCGTTCTTCGTAGTGAAATGGTGGAACCTGCGCTGCGTTGGCGTTACACCTGTCCACCTTTTCACGTTCATCGCGATCCTGTTTACGTCCGGTCTGGATGTTGGCCTGATCATGTTCCCGCTGACAGAATTTGGTGGCTATGCCGAAGATCCGGCCTATGCCTTTGCCAATCCACTGGCGATCGAGTTCGGTTTCTGGGGGTTTCTGATCTGGGCGTTTTACTTCCTGACAGCCTTCTATTTCTGCGTGATCGAACCGCGCGTGAACTTCTTTGAGATCCCGCTGGTCAAGCTGATCAACAACGTGGTCATCATCGGTACCTGCGCCTTTACCGCCAGCCTGTTTCTGATCTACCTGCCTGGCTACCTGCCAGAGGTCGGAGATGGCGAATCTGTTGTTACCACCTTCTACGTCATCGTGTTTGTGGTCATTCTGGCGGCAGCATACTCGTCGACCGATTTGAAATATGTGCGCATCCTGTCGGTCGGTTCGACCTTTCTGTTCCTTGCACTGATTCTGGGTATGTGGGCGGCCGCTGGCATGGGAATGACCGGGTTTATCGAAACCGGCAGTAACATTGGTGCCTATTTCACCAATGTGCACAAATTTGTCCTGCCGCTGACCGATTATCATGCCTTCTACTTGTTCTGGTGGTTTGCGTGGTCAATCATGATTGGCCAGTTTACTTCGCGCTTTGTGGGCGGTTTGAAAACCTGGCAGCTGCTGGCGGCGTTGTTGATCTTCCCGTCGATCCCGCTGGGGATCTGGTTCACCGTTCTCTACTACTATCACCTGAACGGCATCAGCACCGCAGGCATCACCAATATCGCGATGGTAATCGTGGGCGTGACCTTTGTGATCAACTCGCTGGACTCGCTGATTAGGCTCTATACAGACAACCTGAACATGACCGCCGAGCGGTTTGGCAAGGCGACCTATGTCGCTGGCAACGTCGCGCTGCTGTTTGTGCTAACGCTGCTGTTCCAGAGTCAGTGGTTGCAAATCCAGTGGATCGGAGCCGTCGTAGTCGGTCTTTACCTGGCTTGCGTGGTCTATATCCTGGTCACCAAGCGCAAAGAGGTGATGAGTATCGATGCCATGCCGGAAGATCGCGATCTGGACTTCCACAAGGTTGAGACGATTCACTGATTGTTTCGAACCTACCAAACCAAAAGCGGGCCTCGACATTGGGGCCCGCAGCCGTTTTTGGGCACTGCCCGATCCGGCCCTCATTCCTTGTCGTTCACTTCAGTTCGTGTCGAGACGATATTTGAGGAAACTGTGGCCAGCGTAGTCTACTTGCCCAACAAAATAAGCGCCGAGTTTGGTCATTGCGCGCAGTTTCGTGCGTGAAGGCGGCAGCAAGAATGTCACGAACGGAATACGATTGTCCTGCTTTGCGAATGCGATGGCCTGACGTGCTATCTTTGCACCCAGTCCAAATGCACCGGGCTTCAAGACCAACCCGAAATCCCACTCTTCACCTTCTTTTTGAAATCCGCCCCATCCCACATAATGTCCGCGGTGCAGAATTGCCCAATGACCTAGGCCGTCCCGCGCCCAACACGACTCTTTCGCGTGAATGAAACCGGCGACTGTTTCCTCATCCCAATCCTGCGTCAGGAGAGGCATGTGTTCGGCAAGAATTGGATTTCTCATATGCGCCAGTATCTCAGGTGCTGAGACGAGGGGCAGTCGCGTGAAGGTTATATCCTGTTCCATAGAACTGGGATTTAGCGGGCCAAGCAGGAAATCAAAGGGTTGTCCGTAAAAAACGTGCCAAGGACAACCGGTGTTGGATTGTAGCCCATATTTACAGTCTGAATAAGAACTCTGATGCCTTAGGACACATGTGCGCAGGCTTTAAAATGTGAAGCTCAGGCACAAAAAAGGGGCCGCGTAACCGCCACCCCTTTTCATGGTTCCAAGCGCTTGAGATCAGCCGTTCACGCTGTCTTTCAGTGCTTTCGCGATGGTCATTTTCACAACCTTGTCGGCTTCTTTGGTGAAGGTTTCACCGGTTGCCGGGTTGCGGACCTGACGCTCGGGGCGCTCGCGGCAGTAGATTTTGCCGACGCCAGGCAGGGTCACTGCACCACCTGCGGAAACTTCGCGTGTGATCAGGCCGGTTATGGCCTCAAGCGCAGAGTTCGCGGATTTCTTATCGGTTCCCATTTCCTCAGCGAGAGCAGCAACCAGCTGAGTCTTTGTCATAGGTTTTGCCATTTCTTGGTCTCCTTAACGTGCCCGATCTATAGGGCCTCACCGCGTAACTGTAACGGGATATTGTGGCCAAACACAACGAATAGTAGCGCAGAAACCCCTAAAAATATGGGGAAAACGTTGCTTTTTTGCGTCAGAGGAAGGCAGTTTCGTCGAAGGAACGCAATTTCCGGCTGTGCAGACGCTCCAACGGCATGCCGCGCAGGTGCTCCATAGCGCGTATCCCGATCATCAAATGACGCCCGACCTGAGTGGTATAAAAGGTAGACGCCATGCCCGGTAGTTTCAGTTCGCCGTGCAGGGGCTTGTCCGACACGCACAGCAAAGTGCCGTAAGGAACGCGAAAGCGATAGCCGTTCGCGGCGATGGTGGCGCTTTCCATATCCAGCGCGATGGCCCGCGACTGGCTGAGGCGCTGAACCGGTCCGGATTGATCGCGCAGTTCCCAGTTGCGATTGTCGACCGATGCAACTGTTCCCGTCCGCATGATCCGCTTCAGTTCATACCCTTCCAGCTCGGTCACTTCGGCCACGGCGCGTTCCAGCGCGACCTGAACCTCGGCCAGGGGCGGGATGGGCACCCAGACCGGCAGGTCATCATCCAGAACCTTGTCATCACGTAGATATGCATGGGCCAGAACGAAATCACCCAATGCCTGCGTGTTGCGCAATCCGGCGCAATGGCCAACCATCAACCACGCGTGGGGGCGCAGAACCGCGATATGGTCGGTCGCAGTTTTCGCATTCGAGGGGCCAACACCGATGTTCACCAAAGTAAGACCCGAACCATCTTCACGCTTCAGATGATAGGTTGGCATTTGCGGCAGTTTCAGCGGTTGCTCGATTTCTGCGTCCGGCTCCGTGATCTCAACATTCCCGGTCGAGACAAAGCTGGTATACCCGCTGCTGGGATCAGCCAACTGCTCACGGGCGTAGTTCTCGAATTCCGAAACATAGAACTGATAGTTCGTGAACAGAACGTGGTTCTGAAAATGCCGGGCATCTGTCGCTGTGTAATGTGCCAGTCGCGCAAGTGAATAATCGACGCGCTGGGCAGTAAACAATGACAAGGGTCCGACGGCGTCTTCATGATCGTGCACGCCGTTAACGATGTCGTCATTCGTGGTGGTCAGATCCGGCACGTCAAACACATCGCGCAGGGTGAAAGCAGCCGCCCCCTGATGCGGCACAACCAGACCTGACGTATTCGCCACGGCAAAATGCACCGGAATAGGTGTGTCCGACGCTGCAATCGTCACCGGTTGGTCGTGATTCTTGATCAACAGGGCAATCTGCTGGGTCAGGTAGGACCGGAATAAATCCGGGCGCGTTACGGTTGTAGCGTGAACACCGGGTTCCGCCACATGCCCAAAACTCAGGCGGCTGTCGACTTGAGCATAGGTCGACGTCTTTATGCGAATCTCGGGGTAATAGGCCCTGTATCTGGCGGTTGGTGCTCCATTTTGCAGTACCTTCGAGAAGCTGTCGCAAAGAAATTCTGTTGCTTGAGTGTAAAGCTCCTCCAGTCGCGCAACTGCGGCTGCGGGATCGGTGAACTGTTCTGGCGAAAGGGCTTCAGGTGTCAGGAGTGTCGTCATGCCAAGGGTTCCAGAAGATCAATTTTTTTGAATGTGCGCACGTCAACCAGCCCGAGATCAGAGATCCTGAGTTCCGGTATGACGACCAACGCCAGCAGCGAATGTTGCATATATGCGTTGTTCAGATTGCAGCCACATTCCTGCATGGCCTGAACCATCCTGTCCGCCTTGGCCGCAACTTCAGCGGCCGGGCTGTCGGACATCAGACCGGCAATGGGAAGTTCGACCATCGCCAGTTCCTGGCCGTCCCGGAAGATCGTGATGCCGCCACCCACCTCGGCCAGTCGATTCGCGGCCAGCGCCATCTGTTCACGGTCCGTGCCGACGACGATCATGTGGTGACTGTCATGTGCCACGGTCGAGGCCATGGCCATTTTTCCCTGATATCCAAACCCCGAGACAAAGGCATTGGTGACGCCCCCTGTCGCCCGGTGTCGTTCGACCAGTGAGATCTGACATACGTCACCCTCACCTTCAACAAGCCCGCCGATAATCGGCAATTCGGCTTTCAGCGCTTTAGTGGGGGCCTGGTTTTCTACCACGCCAATGACGTTGGCCCTTACCTTGTTTGCGCCCTTCGGCGCCGTGATCTCAAAATCGGTCGAGGTCAGCGCATGCTTCAGATGAACCGTGCGACGTGCTTTGTCGGGCCAGTTTAGATGGGGGCAATCAACCTTGATCACCCCGTTTTCCGCGACAACCTGCCCGCGCGCTATGACCAGTTCGACCGGCAATTCGGTCAGGTCAGAGCTGAGGATGATATCCGCCCGTCGTCCCGGCGTGACCGATCCGATCTCGCGTTCCAGACCGAAATGCGTGGCGGTGTTGATCGTCGCCATCTGCACGGCCACAAGCGGGTCACAGCCGCAGGCAATCGCGTGGCGCACGACGCGGTTCATATGCCCATCATTGACCAGCGTGGCAGAGTGGCAGTCATCCGTGCACAGGATGAAATTGCGCGCATCCAGACCTTTTTCGGTGACCGCGGTAATCTGGCTTTCAATGTCATACCAGGCCGAACCCAACCGCATCATCGACCGCATTCCCTGACGGACCCGTGCGATGGCATCCGCTTCGCAGGTGCCTTCGTGGTCATCGGCAGGTCCACCAGCCACATAAGCCGCGAAATCAGGCCCTAAATCAGGGGATGCGTAATGTCCGCCGACGACCTTGCCTGCCCGCTGCGTGGCCGCAATCTCGGCCAGCATTTTGGGATCTCCGTGAATCACGCCGGGGAAGTTCATCATTTCCCCCAAGCCGATGATCCCGGGCCAATTCATCGCCTCGGCCACGTCTTCGGGGGTGATTTCATAGCCTGTCGTCTCTAACCCCGGTGCAGAGGGCGCGCAGGACGGCATCTGAGTGAAGATGTTGACCGGCTGCATCATTGCTTCGTCATGCATCATGCGCACACCGTCCAGCCCCAACACATTGGCGATCTCGTGCGGGTCGGTGAACATACTGGTTGTGCCATGGGGGATAACTGCGCGGGCAAACTCGGCAGGGGTCAGCATCCCCGATTCGATGTGCATATGCGCGTCGCATAAGCCGGGCAGGATAAAGCGGCCTTGCGCGTCGATAACCTGTGTCTCTGGTCCGGTACAATGCGAGGCGTCGGGACCGACAAATGCAATACGGCCTGCAGCGATTGCAACTGAATGGTTCGGCAGCAGTTCGCGGCTGTGCACATTTACCCAAGTCCCACCCTTTATTACCATATCTGCTGCCTCACGTCCGGCAGCAACTGCGATCAATCGGGGGGCGACATCGGGCCAAGTTGGGAAGGGTGTGTTTTCCATGGCTCAACTTTCACGAATGCGCGCGTGGGCGCAACCCCGGTTCTTTACTACTGCCGACGGATCACAATTCTGCAAATCTGCCCGACTCAGTCATCGAAAGCTGACATAGGTGCCGACAGCGCGCAGGAACCCGTCCGGGTTTACGTTTCGGACCCGAATTCTCGTCGTATCCAGTTCGCAAAGGTAACCGCTCCGGGCGTGTCCTCGGCCTGAGGGGAGAGCAGCAGATAATACGCCTCGGGCATCGGGGCGCGATGCTCAAATGGTGCGACTAGTCGTCCCTGATCGATCAAATGACCTGCGATGGTGTCATGGGCCAGGCACAGGCCACCTCCGGCCATCGCAGCTGACAAACAAACCAGATAGGTTGTCGCGTAGGTAATAGGCGGATTCTGCCAATTCAGAGCCTGATCTTCAGCCCACGTCGCCCAGTTGGTCAACAGGTTGGAACAGTCGAACAGAGGTTTTTCCTGAAGGTCTTGCAGGCACACCTGATATCCCGGCGCGCAGACGGGATAGTAATATTCAGAGCGCAGCACCTCTGTCCGGGTTGTATCTGAGGGTCGAAGGGAAAACCGGATCTCGACTGCTGCGCCTTCAGCCATCTCGCGCGGTTCCCACAACTCGGTGAAGATGTTCAGCTGAACATCCGGGTGTTCAGCCTGAAATAATGGCAGACGCGGGGCCAGCCAGTTCACGGCGAAACTGATGTTGCACTGCACCTGGACCGCATTCTGTTGCGCGCCAGTTACCGCCTGAGTGCCCCGTATCAGTGTCCGAAACGCCTCGCGCACCACCGGCAAATAGGTGATTCCGGCCTCTGTCAGCTCAAGCGCCTTCGGGCGTCGCAGGAACAGTGGCTGACCCAGATGGCCTTCCAGCGATTTGATCTGCTGACTGACCGCACTTTGCGTCATGTTCAGATCCCGCGCCGCACCGGTGAATGACAGATGGCGGGCTGCGGCTTCGAATGTGCGCAGCCAGCCAAGCGGGGGAAGCCTGTTTTGCATCGACATAACTCCGGCATAAGTTTAGCTAATGGAATAGTTGCGTTTTTTTCGTTGGTCAAATTGCCGGACCAAATGCAGGCTTTGGTCATTCGCAGATACCAAAGGACGCGTCACATGAGTCTCACCAACCTTCGTCCCAACATCGATCATTGGTCAGAACGTGTGGACATGGCCGCAACCTTTCGCTGGACGGCCCGGCTGAACATGCACGAAGCCGTTGCCAACCACTTCAGTCTTGCTGTGAACGCAGACGGGACGCAGTTCCTGATGAACCCCAATCAGGCGCATTTCTCGCGTATTCGCGCGTCTGATCTGTTGCTGTTGAACGCCAACGATCCGGATGTGATGTCCCAGCCCGGCGCACCTGATCCCACGGCCTGGGGCCTGCACGGCTCGATCCATCGCCACTGCCCGCACGCGCGTTGCGTCATGCATGTGCATTCGATTTTCGCAACTGTTCTGGCGTCACTGGCCGACAGTACACTTCCGCCAATCGACCAGAACACCGCGACCTTCTACAACCGCTACGTTGTTGACGAAGAATTTGGCGGATTGGCTTTTGAAAGCGAAGGCGAGCGGTGCGCCGGGATGTTGGCTGATCCGAAGAAGAAAGTCATGATCATGGGCAACCACGGGGTTCTGATCACTGGCAGCGACCCTGCAGATACCTTTAACAGGCTCTATTATTTCGAGCGCGCTGCCGAAACTTACATCCGGGCGCTGCAAACAGGCCTGCCCCTGCGGGTGCTGTCGGATGAAATTGCCGAGAAAACAGCACAGGAACTGGACGACTACCCCGGTCAAGCCGAAGCGCATCTGCGAGAGATCAAAGCAATACTCGATGCAGAAGGCTCGGATTACGCAACCTGAATGCAAGACAGAGTGACCGACATGCGAGATTCCACGCAGGACCCCGAAGCTGCCCGCTGGCATTACCACCCCGACGGGCCAGTGGGTCTCAACCCGCTGTTCAGTTGGCCACCACGTCCGGCGGCCGTGCTGAAATGGTACAGCGGAGCGTGGTTGCAAATCACCGCCCTGACCCTGTGCATGACCTTGGCCGTCATCGCCTATGCGTTCTTTTTCCCTGCGTTAGAGACGATGAAAAGCTTTGCGCCCGGATGGATGTTTCGGATCTGGTTGCTGAACATGGTGCCGCAAACTCTGGTAGCAGGAAGCCTGCACTGGTGGCTGTACATGCGCAAAGGGCAGGGGATGTACAAAAAGTTTGATCGCAGGGACCTGACACGGGACAACGGAACATTCACATTCCGCAATCAGGTTTGGGATAACATCTGGTGGACGCTGGGCAGCGCTATGACGGTGGCGACCATTTACCAGTGGGTCATCTTCTGGGCGATGGCAAATGGCTGGGTTCCGACGATTACCTGGGCCAGCTCGCCGGTGTGGTTCGTGGTTTGGATGTTGTTTATTCCCATGTGGTCCGGTCTGCATTTTTACTGGGTGCACCGGCTGGAACATCATCCCAGGCTTTATAAACATGTGCACGCGGTCCATCACCGTAATGTCAATACCGGGCCATGGTCAGGGATTTCGAATCACTGGTATGAAAACATGCTGTATTTCACGACGTATTTCATCCACCTGATCGTGCCTTCCCATCCGCTGCATGTGTTGTTTCACAGCTCGTTCCAGCAGGTCAGCCCGATACTGTCCCATTCTGGGTTCGAGAAGCTAAAGGCCGGTGAGACCGAAGCCGCGCGGGCGGGCGACTTTTTTCACCAGCTCCACCACAGGTATTTCGAGTGCAACTACGGCACATCCGAAATTCCGTTCGACAAGTGGTTTGGCACCTATCACGATGGCTCAGCCGAGGCGACGACACGCACGCGGGCCTACAAAAAGCAGATGTATACCTGACGCGGCTGGTTCTGTCCGGGACTAAACCCGTTCGAACAATGCAATGAAGGCCGTGTCATCCTTATTGGGTCCTGCAGCAAGATCGCCATAGATGCGAACCTCGGGCAGGGTCAGGTTGTGGATCTGGTCCTGTTCCAGTTCGTGCAGCTTGCCCTTGAAGCCCATCTTTTCGAAATGGCGGGCGTTTATTGACAGGGCGAACGTAGCGCCTGATCGTGCGACGCGAAGCAGCGCAGGCAACACTTCGGGACCCAGATGGCCATGCGTGAACGTGCCAGATGACACGATGCCGGAATAGCTGTCTGGCGGAACCGGGATGCCATGGGTCAGGTCAGCCTCGATCGCGTCCCGGTAGATATCCTTGCGCATAGCCTGTTCCAGCATCTCTGAACTGATATCCGTGGCATCAATCGGGCCAACACCAAGCCCAGACAACACCGCGCCGCACAGGCCCGTTCCCGCTCCGACATCCAGAACCGGCCCCTGACCGCCCGCGCCCACAAACGCCCGCGCGGTATGGGTATGAAGCTGATAATCCTCACGCGCGGCAAAGCTGTCGTCATAGTCCCCGGCCCATTCCGCATAAAGGCGTTTGTTATCGTCCGGAGAGCTCAGCGCGTAGGCAGAATGCAGGTCTGGTTTCTTTTTGCTCATATCCACAGAAAGGCGCATCAGAAGATTCGATTCAAGTGCGTCCATGCGGCGCTTGCATCCCGATGCGCTGAAGCCCATCAACGGTGCATGACCAAGACACTCTTCTCATTTGGCCACGGCTATTCTGCGCAGGCCCTTTCCCGAATTCTTGCCCCGAAAGGCTGGCAGATTTTTGGCACCACACGAGATGGCGAAGGCACAGATGCGATACGTGCCTCTGGCGCGGACCCGCTGATCTGGCCCGGTGAGGTTCCAAATCTGGATCGGGTGACGCATTTGCTGATCTCAACGGCACCGGGCGAGGCGGGCGATCCGGTACTGGCGGCGCTGGGCGACGAGATCCGAAAACGAGCAAGTCAGTTCACTTGGGTGGGTTATTTATCGACAACGGCTGTTTATGGCGATCACCAGGGCGCCTGGGTTGACGAAGACACCCCGCCAACACCGACCGCCAAGCGTGGAAAGTGGCGCATGCTGGCTGAAGAGCAATGGGCGGCTGTGCCGGGCCTGCCTGTTCACATCTTCCGTCTGGCAGGGATTTACGGCCCGGGCCGTGGGCCGTTCTCTAAGCTCACACGCGGTGGGCTGCGGCGTATCATCAAGCCGGGGCAAGTGTTTTCGCGTATCCACGTGGATGACATTGCGCAGGTTCTGCAAGCTTCGATGACAAGGCCGAATCCGGGCAGTGTTTACAATGTCTGCGACGATGAGCCTGTCCCGCCACAGGATGTCATCGGGTATGCCGCCGAGTTGCAGGGGCTTCCTCTGCCCCCGGCGGTTTCATTTGACGAGGCCGATCTGACACCGATGGCGCGCAGTTTTTATAACGAGAACAAACGCGTCCGAAACGACCGGATCAAGGATGAGTTGGGTGTCGAATTGATCTACCCGAACTACCGGGTGGGGTTGGAGGCGCTGATGAAGGACCGGTAGGTTCTTTACTGCGCGGCTGCCTTAATCATGTCCGAGGCTTTTTCCGCGATCATTATTGTTGGCGCGTTTGTGTTTCCCGACACCAGTGTTGGCATCACCGACGCATCAACTACACGCAGCCCCTCAATCCCGCGCACCCGAAGTTCGGGATCCACAACCGCCAGATCGTCGGTACCCATCTTGCAGGTGCCGACCGGGTGATAGATCGTATCGGCGCGGGCGCGGATATGCCCTTCCCAATCGGCGTCGGATTTGGCCGTATCGGTTCCGAACATCTCTTTGTGCCGATATTTGGCCAAAGCTGGCGCTTGCAGGATGTCTCGCGTCATTCGCGCGCCTTTGATCATGGTGTCCAGATCGCGTGCATCTGCAAGAAATCCCGGGTCGATGACAGGCATTGCCATTGGGTCGGCGCTGCTCAGGCCAACGGTTCCCCGGCTTTCCGGGCGAAGCTTGCAGATATGACAGCTGTACCCGTAACCGTAATGCAGTTTGCGGGCGTGATCATCGACCATTGCGATGGTGAAATGCAGCTGGATATCCGGGCGCTCCAGCTCGGGTGAAGTTTTCAGAAACGCCGCGCCTTCGGCAAACGGAGTGGCCGCCATTGACACACCGGTCTTGCGCCACTGATGGATGTGCTTCAGCAGTCGCACTGCCGCTGTTGCGCCGATCCCAAAGTTGTTCGTGTCTTTGGTCCGGTAGGTCAGCGTAAAGTCGAGGTGGTCCTGCAGGTTCCGCCCTACACCCGGTAGTTCGTTGAGAACAGCGATCCCGTGCGGTTCAAGATCAGCGCTTGCTCCAATCCCAGAGATTTGCAGCAGCTGCGGTGTTTTTAATGCTCCCGCGCACAGCAGAACTTCGCGAGTGGCGGTAACGGTGGTGTCTGCCTCTTTGCCTTTGACCCTGAAAACAACGCCAGTTGCGCGCTTACCCTGAAATACCAGCCTTTTCGCATGGGCATGTGTAATGATCGTCAGGTTCGGACGGTTGGCAATCGGGAACAGGTAGCCCGCAGCCGCTGAGCACCGCTCTCCATTCTTTGCCGGATCATGAAACTGCGTTACCTGATACAGCCCGACACCTTCGTTATCGCCTCGGTTGAAATCTTCAGTATGACGGTGTTGGAGTTGCTGCGCGGCTTCAATGAACGCGCGGGTGATCGGGCGAGGTTCTTTTTGCTGTGACACCTGTAACGGGCCCTTGTCACCATGCCAGCTGTCTGCGCCAAGCTCATTGTTCTCGGACCGTTTGAAATACGGCAATACGCTGTCCCAATCCCAACCGTCGCAGCCCTGATCGGCCCACCCATCGTAATCCTGCCGCTGACCCCGGACATAAAGCATCGCGTTGATCGCGCTCGAACCACCCAGTGCTTTGCCGCGGGGTTGATACCCCCGGCGTCCGTTCAACCCGCGTTGCGGTATGGTTTCAAAAGCCCAGTTGTTTATTTTGGGTCGTCCCGGAAGGGCTGCCACGACAGCTGCCGGCACCCTGACAGTCAGGCCGTTTCCGTTCCCACCTGCTTCGAGCAGGCAAACGCGTGAAGCCGGGTTCTCGGTGAGGCGGTTTGCAAGAACGGATCCTGCCGAACCGCCGCCCACGATGATATAGTCGAACTCCATGCTGGCTTCCCTACTATCAGAACCATTATTGTGCCGGTCCGCTGTTCGCCATCCGAGCCAGGCTCACCTGAGACTGCGTCAATTGAGTAAAAAAACAATTGTGACCTGAAGTCAGTTTCCAAGTGTTCTTCGACATTCAGCGAAACGGTACGCCCGCGTCGATCGAGTGACTCAAGACGGATATCGATGTCGTCGTTTGCTGACGGGGTCGACGATTCCAGCCAAAGTGCAGATTTCACCCTCTTCTTCTGATGAGCCTGCACCTGAAATGGCCGATGGGAATCGCGAAATATCTGTTTAAACTATTGATTTACAACATTTAAATGAGAGAGTAGTGAGAAATGTGAAGTTTTTTCAAAATGGGGGTTGCAGGTCGGAAGCCTAATCCGTAAATACCCCTTCACCGGCGCAACTGAGGTTGGCCTGACGGACTGGAAAGACGGTTGAGACGCACCGGAGAGACGGTGGGCATCTGAGGTTGAGGTT